>JBAUMB010000315.1:0-6918 GCA_049578465.1 Anaerolineales bacterium | reverse complement strand
AACACAAAAGAAGAAATTGACACATTGGTTGATGTTCTTTCGGAGGTAGATCATGATTAGTCCAACAGAAAATGTGACCCTTCGACAGGCTCAGGGCGACGCGCCGAAGATCATTGAACCGACCATCTTCGATTTATCCTCGCCGGGACGCACCGGCGTTACTTTCCCGGAACCGTATGTGCCGCGCACCGAATTACCCAAGTCTATGCTGAGAGCGGACCTGCCCCTCCCCGAACTCGCTGAAGTGGACGTTGTCCGCCATTACATGCATCTTAGCAAATTTAATTACAGCGTGGACGGCGGTTTCTATCCGCTTGGCTCATGCACGATGAAATACAATCCGAAGATTGACGAAGACACTTGCCGATTGCCCGGCTTCCTGTATACCCATCCACTGCAGCCGATTGAAACCGTGCAAGGCAATTTGGCGTTGATGTATGAGTTACAGGAGTGGCTCAAAGAGATCAGCGGTTTTTCGGCAATCACGCTTCAGCCCGCGGCCGGCGCACACGGAGAATTTACCGGCGTACTGATCATGCGCGCCTATCACAAGTCACGCGGCGACGCGAAACGAATCAAAATGCTCATCCCTGATTCTGCGCACGGAACGAATCCGGCATCGGCTGGCATGATAGGCTTACAAATTGTGCAAATCCCATCCGATGGGCGCGGCAACGTGGATTTGGAAGCGCTCAAAGCCAAATGCGATGACACCGTGCTTGGAATGATGTTAACTAATCCGAATACGCTCGGCTTGTTTGATGAACACATTGAAGAAGTATGCAAGATCATCCATGAGTGCGGCGGCTTGATGTATGGTGATGGTGCGAATCTCAATGCACTGCTTGGCATCGTCCGCCCGGCGGAAATCGGCTTCGATGTGATGCATTTCAATTTGCATAAAACTTTTGCCGTTCCGCATGGAGGCGGCGGACCTGGTTCGGGTCCGGTTGGAGTCGCAGCGCATCTAGCCGACTTTCTGCCTGAGCCACTGGTCGGCATCCTCGAAGAAGGCGACGATGAAACACCTCCGCTGTTTGGTTTTGTCAAACCTACTAAATCCATCGGGCGTATGAAAGCATTCCATGGACACTTCGGCGGCGGCTTCGTTCGAGCGTTTACCTACATCGCTATGCATGGACCGGATGGCTTGAAAGACATTTCGCAGTATGCCGTGTTGAACGCAAACTATTTGCAGGCACGCTTACGAAACACCTATCACATTCCGTTCGACCGCATCTGCATGCACGAATTTGTGATGGAAGGACAATTCGAAGGATCGGATGTCCGCGCTTTGGATATTGCCAAGCGCCTGATGGATTACAACTTCCATCCGCCGACAAATTATTTCCCGCTCATCGTGCACGAAGCCTTGATGATCGAGCCAACCGAAACCGAGAACAAAAACACGCTCGATGCCTTCGCCGAGGCGTTGATCAAGATCGCCGGAGAATCAAAGACTCAACCCGAACTTCTTCATAACGCACCAAGCACAACTCAATTTGGACGCATGGATGAAGTCAAAGCGGCACGAGAGTTGGTGCTCTGCTGTTGGTTGCCGGAAGATTACGAACAAAAAGTTTAGCATCCACATTATTTTAATAACAAGAAATGACGAGCAAAATGTTCGTCATTTCTTGTTTAACTAAATTATTATTTCAACTGCCAAAGTTGAACATTCGTCATATCACATTTCGTTCCATAGTCTTTATTTGTACCTGAAAGCATCGAATAAGCCAGTTGCCCATCCATTGCAGAATCTTCCGAAAGAGTATATTGTCCAATAAACTCTTTATTAACATAAATATAAGCGGTGTGATCGTTTACCACTAAGGAAAAATCCGCCTCAGCTGGATCGCTCTCAATATCAACTCGTCCTGTGCCTCTTGTTTTTCCAACCTCGAATCCCCCTCTTTTTCCATTTATTATTCGATCCTGCAGAAACACAATTCTGGATTTATCTAGAAAGACGGCATAATTATCGTTATTGCTTTGAAGCGCAAATATGAATCCACACCCCGAGTCCTCCGGAGTTGCGCTGGCAGTTGACCAACGGAAATGAGCATTCAAAACAAAGTTGGTTACATACCTTTCAATGGTTGACCATTGATACCAATTGATCTGGGCCCAACTTTGGGAGTAATCTTCGAGTTTGTAATAAGTGCCATCGGCAGAAGGGAAATAACCTTTGCTCTGATAATCCACAACTTGCGAGTAAAAATCCGCATATACCTGTGTTGCCGCCAAATCAGGAGTTTCCGTTGGCCAAAGCGTGTTTGTAGGACGTGCAGTGGCTGATGGCAAGGAAGTGGCCGTGGATGTATTCGTGGGCACCGCTGTCGGTGTCGGCGCTTGGAGAGAAATACACGCCAGCGATACGAGAATTAATAACGCACCTGCTAACCAAATTGGGCCGAAACGATTCTTTATCATTGCATTCTCCTAGTTAGATTTTGGGGAAACAAAATACCCCATCACTAATATCCTATGGAAATTGCAAGTTTTTTTCAATGGACAAACATCACATGTTTGTCATGTGTTAGAAACAGATAATCAATTGTACATTACAAAGGAAAGTTAAATCCCAAGCTATGTTTTCGTTATTTCGCTTCCTGCGCCATCAAAACGACATAGCGTTCACCCTGAATCTCGTTTTGATTGGCAAAGAATTTATAGGGAGCCAGCTTTCCGGCTTGACCCATAAATTGCAAAGCAAAATCTCTTAAAGAACCTTCACGATTCAAGGCGCGCAAGAAATCGGTGCGCTGATAAGCATCCCAAATCCCAAGCTCGAGCAGGGTGCGCCCAACGATATCCCGCCTTTCGTAACCCAACTTAAGTAAAACACTTCGATTCACTTCGACAATTCTTTCGTCGTTGGCGCGATAAACAATGATCAGCGGAATATCAACGGTTGCGCCAAGCGCTTCGCCGGTCATTCGTTTCTCGGCGTGACGTCGTTCGGTCACATCGTCGAGGATGATCGTACGGCCCAATTCGCGATTGTTCGTCCCGCGGATTTTTGAGATCGTGATGTCGAAAAATACCACCCCAAAGTTGGGGAGGTTTAAATCTATTTCGTCGCGCTTGGCGGATGATTGAGCGGAAACCGCTTTCAGTTCGGGCCAAGCCGCGAACACTTCATCGGCAAATTTACCGATCAAGTTTTTGGGATCCACGCCGAAATAATAATCAAATACGTTATTGATAAAGACGATGAAACCCTGATTGTTCAACACGATCACGACTTCATCCATGCTCTCCAAAACGGTTTCGCTTGCGATCCGCATGATGTCGAGGATGCCGAAGCGAAACAACCCGACGCTGTAAATAAGCATGGCGAGTGCAAAACTGATCGGCGTCACATCCAGATCAGGGACAGGAATCAATTTGGCTAAATAAAGAACATTTCCGGTTACAGAAACCAGAGCGCCCAAGGCAATAATCCCGGCCTGAAGCCTAAACTCCGGCAGACTTGAAATTGCTCTGATCATCAAGATAATTAAACCGGCCGCCAAACAAAGATAGGAATAAGCCGCCCAGATCCAAAATGCAGCGCCATGGTCTACTGCCAGCAAATTATAGCCGCCTGAAACCTGCTGGCTGATATGACTCCAAATTAAACCATGGAAGTCATTCGTCCAAACCAGGATTAACGTAATCAGCGGGATGATCCAGAACCAAGCCATCCATTTTTGAATCTTTGGTCTATACCCGGAATACTCGAGTGCAAAGAGCAGGAAAAAGACCGGCACATTCACGATGCCGATATATTCCATTTTCGACCAGAATAATTCCCAGCTCTGCTGGGCGCTGGCGAGTTCGAACGAGTAAGTAAATGCCCACCAACCAACTGCTATCATCATTCCTAAAAGAGGCAGGGAACCGGTGACGCGCCGTCTTTGGGCGACTACCAAAGCATTTACAACGCTGATCATGCCAGCGATCAAAATGGGAAAGACAAACGGATTATTTAGCCATTGCATATTACAAATCCCGATTGCGCTTCAGGGATAATATGATTATATCGCGTCCTTGTATGATGCCGATGTTTTTCGTACAAAATTGCAATCATTTCAAATGATATAATCTTTGCATCCCATGAACGAGACCATAACAAAAAATTCTGCCAACCGTCAAATCGCCCGCGCCGCCGGGACGGTGATGTTTGCCTTCATCTTGAGCAACGTGGTCGGCTTGGTGCGGCAGATTTTGATCTCGCGCGCCTTCGGCACGGGCGATGCGTACGATGCATTCGTCGCGGCTTCGCGTTATCCCGATTTGATTTTCAATCTCATCGCGGGCGGCGCGTTGGCATCATCATTCATTCCGGTCTTCACCGGCTTTCTTGAAAAAGACGATCACGCTTCGGCTTGGAAGCTGACCTCGGCTGTGATCAATTTGGTCATGATCGTGCTGACAGCCATCAGCATTCTCTCGGCAATTTTTTCAGTTCAAGTCATTCGATACATTCTCGCGCCGGATTTCAATCCGGCAAAACAGCAACTCGCCGCATCTTTGTTGCGCATCTTGTTGATCGCGCCGACCATATTCGGCGTCAGCGGAATTGTGATGGGTGCGCTCAACGCGCATCAAAAATTTTTATTGCCCGCCCTCGCTTCGACTATGCTGTGGGTCGGATACATTTTCGGATTGATTTTCTTCGTCCCTTCGATGGGAATTTATGGTTTAGGTTGGGGCGCGGTGCTGGGCGCATTCCTTCACATCGGCATTCAACTTCCGCAACTCTTACGTTTGCCAAAATGGAATTTTAAATTTTCACTCGGCTTGGACAACGCATCTGTGCGCGAAGTTTTGTTATTGATGGGTCCGCGCTTGCTCGGCGTGGCGGTTGTGCAAATTAACTTTGTCGTCGGCACAATCATCGCATCGGGACAGCCGGTTGGTTCGGTCTCGTCATTGACCTATGCGTTTCAAATCATGACCATGCCGGAAGTTGCGATTGCTCAAGCGATTGCGATTGCCGCGCTTCCGACTTTTTCCGCGCAAGTGGCACGCGGCGAATTGGTCGAGATGCGCCACTCGCTGGCTTCGACGTTGCGCGGCGTGCTGCTTCTTTCGTTGCCCGCCACCCTCGGCTTGATTCTGTTGCGTTATCCAGTCATTGCATTGTTATATCAACGCGGTCAGTTCGATGTGCAGTCCACCGACATGGTGGCATGGGCATTGCTTTGGTACACTGTTGGCTTGGTTGGACATTCGGTGGTCGAGATTCTCTCGCGCGCTTTTTATGCTTTGCATGATACGCGCACGCCGGTCATCGTCGGGACGATTGCAATGAGTCTCAACATTGTTTTTAGTTTTGCATTCTCGGCATTGTTTGCAAGCTTCGGTTGGATGCCGCACGGCGGACTCGCCTTAGCCCTTTCCGTTTCGACCGCATTGGAAATGACTGCGTTATTTATTTTGATGCGCCGCCAATTAAAAGGATTAGACTCCATGAGCATCGGGCGCGGACTTCTGCAAGCCGGGTTTGCGACTCTGGTGATGAGTTTATTTATAGTAGGCTGGTTACATTTCGCGTCTGGATTATCAGTGTGGATCATCGCGCCGGTTGGAATCATCATCGGTGGAATCATTTATGTCGCAATTATGTATATGTTACGCGTGCCTGAATTAGGAGAACTAGTTAGCGCGGTCAGACGAAGATTAGGAAGACTAAATTCATAGCATACGGATGTCTAACGCATACGCTTTTAGCGTAGGGGAAAACTGGAGAAAAAACAAGCGCCAACGGATTATGGAGAATCGGAAAGCGTAAAATAGGGAGAGGATCCTTTGAGTCCCAAAGTTGCAAAACTTGTTGCTTCGGCGGCTGTTTCCGGTTCTTGTACCCATAGTTTCGGATTTAGATCAGAAAATGCCAACACATGACCATAAGGATTAAAGACAACTCTCATAAAATCTTCAGTAGACAGTTGGTCGAACGGTATTGTATTTGCGACCAAAATTGTTACCGAATGCGCTTTGTCATCAAAAGTGGTGAAGCTTAAGATAGTTGATTGATTCGGCCGGACAGGTATAAAATCCGAATTCGGGATATCCACTGGATCCACGAGAACAATGGTAAACTTTTCGTCGCCATAAATTGTGTGAGGATTCCCTTGAGCATCGGTAAGCGATATGGAAAAATCATTAGGAAATTTATTATTTAAGAAATCTCTCAATTCCGAAGTTGATATGGAACTAGGAGATTTTCCATAATATCTGTCCATCAAAATGTTTAAAGCATTAGTAGAATATGTAAAGTCGCCTTGAGAATCCGAACCAGCCATATGTTCTAAATATGGAGCTTTGATACCATCTTTTACTTTAAAATCAATAACCATAGCGGATGGTTTAAGCGTTTTTTGTGGCGCATCTTCAAAGGGTATACCACCAGGAACGGTCGGATTTTTAATATGGTCCACAAACCAGCCGTTTATTGTTTCGCCGTTCGGGCCGGAGGAATAGGTTTCCCATGTTTCGTTCACCGGTTGGCCGTTTTCCGACACCACCTGTTTCCCGCTCGCATCCAACAATGGTTTTATCCAATTATTATTTGCATCCTTGCCCGTCGCGCCAACGGGCATATTTGGATCAACCGTTGGCGATGGTGCTATTGTTGCTGTTGGAGGAATTGATGTCGGTATAGATGTAGAAGTTATTTCTGGAAAAGCAGTTGGCGCGGCAGTTGTCGCCGTAGCGCAGGCGGATAAGAGAGCCAAAGCAATTAAAAAAGAAATGATTAGAGTCAACTTTTTCATGCAAACCTCTTTACGATAATGTCATTGCGAGGAGTGGCGCGGTTAGCGCCACGACGTGGCAATCCCAACTCATCTTCAGACAATCAATTGCAAGAAAACAGGAGATTGCCACGACCTGCTTTGCAGGTCTCGCAATGACATATAATAACAA
>JBAUMB010000314.1:0-10844 GCA_049578465.1 Anaerolineales bacterium | reverse complement strand
TCGTGGGGATGCCCGCTGTGCGGGCCGCGACAGGGGCGACCCGGACGATGTCAGCGGGTTCGATGGGTTTCGTGTTTGTGTTTTCCCCATCATTAAATCTGAACTCTGATTCTCTGTTCTCTGAATCTCTGATTCGCCTCCCGCCATGAGGCGAGCCGATTTTAAATTTTTTTCTATAGATTTCCGAAGTTTCCGAAACTTCGGAAATCTCTTCGGAATACCATGAATTTACAAGAACAATTGTGTGAATGGGAAAACATAAGCCTCGCTTACAAGAACGCTTCACGCGGCAAACGCGGACGCGGCGCAACCGCCGCGTTCGAAATGTTATTGGCGGACAATCTGCTGGAATTGCAAAACGAATTAACTGATCAAACCTATCAGCCGGGGAATTACACGAGTTTCTACATTCATGAACCGAAGAAACGTTTGATCTCCGCCGCGCCGTTCTGTGACCGCGTGGTTCATCATGCGCTGTGCAATGTGACTGTTCCGTATTTTGAGAAATTGTTCATTCCCGATAGCTATGCCAATCAAAAAGGGAAAGGCATACACCGCGCTTTGGATCGTTGTACTCAGTTCGCGCGGCGATACAAATACGTTTTGCAATGCGACGTCAAACAATTCTTCCCAAGCATTGACCATGCTATTTTGCGCGAAATACTGAGAAGGATGCTATCGGATGAAAGTGTAATGTGGCTCGTGGATAGAATCCTTGCCAGCGGGCGCGGCGTCTTATCGGAAGAATACGAGATGGTCTATTTCCCTGACGATGACCCTTCGACACTCCTTCCAGTCGCAGGGCAAGGTCTTTTTGCAATGCAAAGACCGCGCGGTTTACCGATTGGCAATCTCACTTCGCAATGGTGGGCGAATTGCTACCTCAATCCATTCGATCAATTTGTGAAACGAGAACTCGGTTGCCGTGCCTATCTGCGCTATGTGGATGATTTTCTTTTGTTCAGCGACAGCAAGAGCGAATTAATGAGGTGGCGGGAAAAGATTCTCAAACGGCTCGAAAATCTTCGCCTGACATTGCACGAAGAAAGCGTTTATCCAAAACCCGCTACCGAAGGCGTTCCGTTTCTTGGGTTTATCATTTTTCCTGATTATCGTCGCCTCAAGCCAAGAAAGGGTTATGCGTTTCGCAGAAAGATATTTCATTTGAAGTCGACTGGTTCAAGCATAAAGATCAATGCTTCGATACAAGGCTGGATCAATCATATTGGTTATGGAGACACATTTGGGTTAAGGCGTTCAATGCTTAATCAACTTGGACTACTTGCAAAGGAGAATGAAAATGGCTGAAGAAATGATCATCTTCTCACGAACCTATGATTTCATTTCATGGTTACTGCCGCTGGCTGAAAAATTTCCCCGAAGCCAGCGGTTCGTTATTACACAACGATTACAAAACGCGGTATTGAACTTTCAAGAGTCAATTATCGAAGCCAACGCCTTGCGCGGCGTGCTAAGAACGGAAAGGTTGCGTTTTGCAGATGCCGAATTAAGAAAAGTTCGTTTGTATTTGCGATTATGCGAGAAATGGAAGTGGATCAACGCAGGTCAGTATCATCATGTTTCAGAAATGGTGGCCGAGATCGGCAAATTATTGGGCGGCTGGCTAAAATTGTCACTTACGAGTTGAATATCTCGTTGTGAAGGGCGCATCCAAAGGAATCGTGTTCTGCGCGGCGGCTCGTTCAACAATAATCATAGGAATGCCCGCTGTGCGAACCGCAACAGGAACAACCCGAACAATATCAACAGGAACAATGGGTTTCGTGTTTGTGTTTTCCACATCTTTGCATTTGCCGGAAATACGATAAGGCTATGGCTTTATCGTCGAGGCTTCAATGATGGCTGGATGATGTCCTGGCCGAACTCGCTCAAATGAGCAGAGTCGGGCGAATATAAAAAAGTCCCGCAACCTGATTACGAATCCGTTGTGGGACAATTTTTCATATAACGGCTAAATGACTTTAACTGACTGCAGGCACATTAAATCAGTAAGGTTACCGAGTAAATCAGTAGGCAGGGGAACTAAATTGGCAGGCGAGGGAACTAAATTCCCCACCTTACCAACTAAATCAGCAGGCGGAGGAACTAAATTGGCGAGCGCTCTGAAAAAGAAAACGCAAGGCGCAATGAAATTTGTGCCTTGCGTTTTTCGTCTTGCTATGCTGTCTCGTACTCAGCTTGTTCTTCGTCCACCGTCATCACCGGTTCATCGGCGGGCTTCTTATCGAGGAACTGCATCATCAGCGCAATGACTTTGCTAAAATATTTCGTCTCGCCTTTATCCTCATACTTATCGGTCTTGAGCCGGCCTTCGATGTAAACGAGACTGCCTTTCTTGAGATATTGCTGGGCGATCTCACCCAGCCGTCCCCAAGCTTCGACGTTCACCCACTCGGTATATTCTTTGGTCTCGTTTCCGCTCTTCCAGCGTTGCGTAATGCCTAGGCTGAAATGAGCCACTTTCTTACCGTTGGGTGTGAAGCGGGATTCAGGTTCCTTGCCGAGATACCCGATCAGTTGAACGCGGTTTAGTGCTGGCATGTTTCCCTCCTTTCCTTCAAACTTTTAGAGTTTATGTTTTGTTTCATATCGAGTCTCCTTTTCTCTAAAAGAACATGGTGTATGGTTCGAACGGGTTATACTTTGGTCATTACTTGCCTTCGGCAGGCGCCGCTTCAGTGGGCGGTTGCGTCCGCTTCAAAACGAGCATGCCCGTTTTCATCTCAACGACTTGGTAACCGGCCGGCACTGCATCGAGTGCGCCTTCCTTGATCTCCTTCGAGAAGTAGAACATCTTGCCGTTGGAGTGCAGATAATAAGTTGTGCCTTTCGAGTTGCTATGTGAGTATGCCATTTAGATCTCCTTTCTAAATTTGGTACTAAAAGTGTAGCACAGATTTTCTATTCTTGTCAACTAGGAGTTTTGGACTATTATGATGATTGTATCCACGCTCGACGAATTACGCTCTGCCCGCCTCCTTTTGGACGGGAAGCTTGGCCTTGTCCCGACGATGGGTTATCTCCACGAGGGACATATCTCGCTTGCCCGCCGCGCCAAAGCCGAATGCCACTATGTCGCCGTGAGTATCTTCGTCAACCCCATGCAGTTCGGCCCGAACGAAGATTTGTCCAAGTATCCGCGTGATTTGGATCGCGACTTGCATTTGCTCGAAGATGCAGGCGTGGATTTGGTTTGGACGCCAACGCCTGAGGTGATGTATCCACCGAGTTTTCAAACGTGGGTAGAGGTCGAGGAAATGACGCGCCCGCTGGAAGGCGGACAACGCCCCGGCCATTTTCGCGGCGTCACGACGGTGGTCACTAAACTCTTTAATGCCGTCCAGCCGACGAAAGCTTATTTCGGTCAGAAGGACGCGCAACAAGCCGCGGTCATTCGCCAAATGACAAAGGATTTGAATTTTCCAATTGAGATTGTGGTTTGCCCAATTGTGCGTGAGCCGGATGGACTCGCCATGTCCAGCCGCAATGTTTATCTTGATACCGATCAACGCAATGCTGCGACGGTTTTATATCGTTCATTGAGCGCGGCGAAAGCCGCTTACGAAAAAGGCGAACGCGACGCCGAGAATCTTCGTCAAATCATGAGGGCAACGCTTGCATCCGAGCCACTGGCGCAGATGCAATATGTTTCGTGTGCGGACTATAATACTTTGCAGGAGTTGGAAAAGATAACCGGAAAAACTTTGCTTTCGATGGCAGTTTTTTTCGGCAAGACAAGGTTGATTGATAATTTTGTGTTGGGATAAATTATAAAGGCGGAGCAACGCTCCGCCTTTGTTGTCATAGGGGATTAAACTTGTTCGAATCGTTCCACTGGAACGACAAACAACGATCCATGTTTTTCTGAAGGCACGCCCATTGCGATCGTTTCGCGAATTAGTTTAATAGCCGAGTCCACTTGCGCGTCATTCACACCAAGCAATAGAGTCGCCACACCGCTTCGTAGAAATCCGCCCGTCGAGGCGATGCGAGTGACGCGATATTCCGCGCTGGTTATCGAGCGCGTCAGCGCATCGGCTTCGCTATCTTTAATGATCACGATAATCATTTTCATGGTTATATCTCCTCAAAGCGTTCGACCGGCAATGCAAATACAGTTGCCCCGCCTACGGTCACAGGGATAGGAGTCGGCATCGGCAAAGGCGAACCTTCCAGCGGCATGGATAAATATTCGACGCGTTGTCGGCAGGATTTGCGCAATTCTCTTAACACATCTTCTTCGCGGCCCTTCGGCAAGCCGATCAATATTGTCGCGTTGCGTCGTCCCAGAAATCCGCCCGCGCTTGCCAGATATACAACTGGCGCTCCGAAAGAACTGACTGCGCGCGTAGCGACATCTAAATCCTGCTCCTGCACAACTGCCAGCATCAAGAGTCGAATCGGATTGTCCATAATCTGCTCCTCATTGGCGATTATCTGTTATTAGCATATCACATTTAAGACATGGATATTATTAACGGTTTGTTATCCGTAATCGTGATGATTTTACCGTTTCGAAAAGTGATTGTAGTTTGTTCAAGTCCGCGCACGATCTTCAAACCTTTGTATAAAATTGTCACGGGCCATGCAAATGGATTCTTTCCTTCTAATCGTACGCGTTCATCAGAAAGAATCGTTACTCCCAATATTTGTAAAAAAAGACCAACAGGCGCGAGTCCATTCAAAGCGCCGCGTTCGCCGAGTCCGCTTCCGGTTTCAGCATGATAACGTTGATAAAAAGCGTGGTTTTGTTTAAGGTTTTGCACCACCGCATTCATCAGATGTACAGTCAGCCGCGCAGCTTCGTTTCTAAATCCATAAGCCAGCAACCCTTCGCCGATTAAAAGATTCCAAGGCAGATGAATGCTCATTGCAACGGTATCCGCTTCCGGGTCCGGAATGGACGGCAGAGCCGGAACACCAAAGGGCCGACCAAAATATTCTGCGTCTTCAAGCGAACGTGCGACCATCACTTGTGCGCGTTGTGCATCCGGAATATGCGCCCACAGCGGCGTGAAGAGCGTGATGTCTTCGCTTGCCATATTTAGAATGCGGATCAACACTTTGTCTTCTTTGTCCAAGCCTTTGATGCTGATGCGTCCGATTTTTTTAAAGACCTTTTGGGTGGTCGCGACAAAGCCGCCGCTTTTCCACTGGAATTGATTTTCCTCAATCAGCTCGACATCGCCTCGGCCCTTGCTGACCAGATCGCTGATCTCAACGGTTGGTCGTTGTGCTGCCGGATTTTTCGTCTGCACCTCGATCAACAAACGAACCGGTTGCTCGAACTCCAACTTTGGACGCATATTGCCCGACCCTTTATGTTTTGCGATCAATTTACCGGTCTGACAATTTTTGGTGACGCGATCTCGATAGCTATATAACGCGGCGCGCGCATCCCAAGCTGACTCAACAGATGATTTGAGTTTCTCCGCCTCTGCTTCGAGCAATGCGATTTCATTATTCTTGTTTAATCGCTTTGCGATTTGGATGAGACTTTGTGACTCGTTA
This sequence comes from Anaerolineales bacterium, assembly GCA_049578465.1. Taxonomy (GTDB): domain Bacteria; phylum Chloroflexota; class Anaerolineae; order Anaerolineales; family Villigracilaceae; genus Fen-1038. The sequence continues at coordinate 5,312 of JBAUMB010000314.1, read as the reverse complement.
TACAGCATCGCTTCCAATGCCGGATCATGAATCAGAGAAATATCCGCGCCTTGTGACCACGGATGCCAAACATCAAAAAGCGGATTATCTTCAAAGCCGGTTTGAAGAACATGATCCCAAGCAGGCAAGCCATCGCGGTCGCTATCATGTTGCGGCGAAAGCCAATCCCAGAAAAAAGCTAAGAGCTTTGGAAAAGATTCATTGAGAAAAGTTTCGTCTTCTGTTTGTTGGAAATATTTCCATGCCATGCTTGCTAGCATCGGCGCCGCGGATAATTTTCCACGTTGACCGGCAATTCCTGGCTTATGATCTATTGATCCATCTTTGGTTTGAGTGAAGAGAAAATTATTGATCAGTCCGCGCGTGAGTTGATGCGCGGCGGGAAGCACGTTGTCAAGATAATAACTTTCAAGCGGCGATTGTCCGCTCCAGCCGGGCGGATAATCGCGCCCATCGCCTTTATGGGAAAAACCATGATCGGGTTGGCGGGATTGGACGAACGATGGATTCGGTAATTGTTTATCGGGAGTGAAGAATAATCCCAGCGCGCCGCGCTGACTGAATGCCAGCGCCGCGTCCCAATCAGGATCGCCCGTGCGAATATCAAACGTATCGCCCGCGTCCAACAATTCGATGTGAGCGCGTTCTGCATCCCAGGAACGGCCTGCGGTGCGCCGCGCTAAATCGAATGAGGCTTCTATTGAATCGGTTGATGCAATCGCCCAGCTCACTTGTCGGCTTGAGCCCGGATCAAAATCCAACGACACGGTCAGCGATGGATGCGGGTCCGCGCCAAACTCGGGACCGCCGGTCATAAAGATGACAGGGAAGATTCCCGCGGTCTCGCCCGCGAGAACGTTGACCATTTGTTGTTGAGAATCTTTCAGGCTTTGCCCATCGAGCGGAGTCAGCATTCCGCATAAGTCAATGGTAATTTTGCGGGCGAATGCAGTGCGATTATTTAGAGTCAACCGGCCAGCTAGGGCGTGAGATTCAGGAACCCAATATTCCGCGGTGACTTCCAGCCCTTCGAATGGAGAACATTCCAGCCAAAAAAAATTTGGATAGAATCTTCGCAAATATGGTGATGCGGAAAACTCGGCAGGATTGATAACAGTTTTTCCCAGTTCCCCGAAGCGATAAAAGAGGCGCATGTTGCGGGCGCGCAATCCATAGGTTGTGCGAATTGCCAATGCGGCCGGTTCGCCCGCGCCGATTTCAAGTTCCCAAATATGATCGTTCACATAATCCGGCTTCGATAGACGAAAATCCGCCGCCAAAGTGAGAGACAGTGGGTCGCCGGTTCGTAGGTTCCAATCGCGCATGGTTCTATTGTACGGTTAGATGGGCGGAAGGTCAAAGGGTATAATTTGGTGTGACTCTTTTGATAAGGAGAAAAACATGGGCATGTATTTTGAGGAATTCAATATCGGGCAAAAGATCAAAACGCACGATCGCGTCGTTACGGATGAAGACATCATGACCTTCGCGAATTTAAGCGGCGATATTAATCGGATTCATACCGACGAAGAATTTAGCAAAGCCGGTCCGTTTGGCAAACGCATCGCACATGGACTTTTGGGTTTGTCGCTCGCTTCGGGCTTAGCCTGGCAGACAGGGATTCTCGACGGCACGGTGATTGCGTTTCGCGAAGTGAACGAATGGAAATTCGTAAAGCCGATCTTTATCGGCGATAAGGTGCGCGCCGAGTTGAACGTCATGGAAACTAAAGCTTTGCCGCGCATCGGCGGCGGATCAGTTGTGATCATGGTTGAGCTCAAGAATCAAAACGATGAAATCTGCATGAAAGGCAATTGGACTCTGCTAGTGATGTTGAGGCCGAAATAAAATAGACAAAGTATGACTGACGATCCAGAACACAAGCGAATCCGTAGATTAATTAACTCCGAAGGGGAAACGCGCGGCGATACTCCATCCCAACCCTTACGCGCCACAGGACCAACTCCGCCGCGTCCCAGTTTGGATAAAGATAATATGCCGTTGCCGCCGCGTCGTGTGAATCAAATGGATATGGAAGGCACACGCGTCACGCCGGCCGCCTTCGAGCCGACGACCAGCCGTCGAAACCGAAGTACGCAAAACGTCAAGCCAAGGAACGGAAATTTGTTTTCTCGATTTGGAAACATCGGATGTGTGCTTCGAGTCCTGATCATGCTTGTTTTTATTCTGGTCATTATCGGATTATGTTTTCTCTCGCTTGGCGTCTATGAATATTATTCGATTGCAAGTTCGCTACCATCTGTCAATGATTTGTCGCAACAAACTTCGCAATTCGAAACCACGCGCATCCTTGACCGTAACCGTGATTTGCTTTACGAGATTCTCGATCCCAACGCCGGACGCCGAACTTATGTGCCGCTCAATAAAATTTCTCCGGCGCTCGTCGCCGCCACGATTGCGACCGAAGACAAGGATTATTACAGCCACCCCGGTTACGATGTGTGGGCGATCATCCGAGCGATCTGGCAAAACTATACCAGCGGCCAAATCGTTTCAGGTGCATCCACAATTACACAACAACTAGCTCGCGCACTTTTGCTTTCGCCTGATCAACGCCAACAAACGTACTTGCGCAAAGCGCGCGAAATTATTTTAGCTGCCGAGATCACACGCCAATATTCCAAAGATCAAATCCTTGAGATTTATCTCAACGAAATTTATTACGGAAATTTTTCTTACGGAATCGAAGCCGCATCTGAAACCTACTTTGGAACGACCGCCGATAAATTGACTTTATCTCAAGCTTCGTTCCTCGCGGGACTTCCACAATCTCCGGCCGTTTACGATATTTATACCAACCGTGATGCGACTCTTGCGCGCCAACAGGAAGTGTTGAACTTAATGATGCAGGTCAGTTATGAACAAAACTGCATATATGTCAGCAATAGCAATCAACCGGTTTGTGTGACTTCGGCCGATGTCGCCTCGGCCGCGGCGGAGACGCGCAGTTATACCTTCCAGCCGCCGAGCGTCAATATGCGTTATCCGCATTGGGTCAATTATGTCCGCTCGCAATTGGAAGCCAGTTATGATCCGCAGACGATTTATCGTTCCGGCTTTACAATTTATACAACGCTCGATCCGACTCTTCAGGATTACGCACAACAACTTGTGACCAATCAAGTCGCGGCGTTAGCAAGCAACAATGCCACGGATGGCGCGCTGGTTGCGATTCGTCCATCCACCGGTGAGATTCTTGCGATGGTTGGATCAGCGGATTTCAACAATACTGCGATCTCAGGACAAGTTAATATGGCGGTCAGTGAAACGCGCCAGCCGGGTTCATCCATCAAGCCGGTGAATTATGTCGCGGCTTTTGAAAAAGGTTGGACGCCGGCCACATTGATTTGGGACGTGCCTTCGCAGTTCCCGCCATCGGGTGATCCGAACGATACGAATCCGCCGTATATCCCAAATAATTACGATAACAAATTTCACGGACCGGTCACGGTTCGGACCGCCTTGGCAAATTCATATAATATTCCTGCGGTGAAGACTCTCCAATTCGTCGGCGTGTATGGAGATAATGGTTTTATCGCCATGGCTCAGCGACTCGGCATCACATCCTTGACGCGCAATGATTATGGACTTTCTTTAACGTTGGGCGGCGGCGATGTCAGTGTGCTGGAAATGACCGGTATGTTTTCGGTCTTTGCTAACAGCGGCGTGCTCGTGCCGCCTGTTTCCATTTTGAAGATCGTGGATTATCAAGGCAACGTTGTTTATCAATATAAGCCTCCGCAGAGTCAACAAATGATCAGCCCCGAACATGCTTATTTGATTACATCGATTCTTTCAGACAATCAAGCACGCGCACCGATGTTTGGAACCAACTCGGTTTTGAATCTGCCGTTTCCGGTCGCGGCGAAGACCGGAACGACTAATGACTTTCGCGACAATTGGACTCTCGGTTACACACCGGACCTTGTCGCGGGTGTGTGGGTCGGCAATGCGGATTACACGCCGATGGTCAACACTACGGGCGTATCAGGCGCCGCGCCGATCTGGTCGCAGTTCATGCAGTATGCGATCCCGTATGAAACGAACGGACATCCATCTTGGTTCACGCCTCCCGCGGGAATTGTTCAAGAAACCATTTGCGCCGAATCCGGCACGCTGCCATCGCAGTGGTGCAAAGGCGGGACGCGCACCGAAATTTTTGAATCGGATCAATTGCCATTGCCGGCGAGTCAGGATTTGCGCCGTTCCATTTCGCTCGATTCATGGACCGGACTCGAATCTTCTCCCGATTGCAATGATTACACTACGCCGAGTCAAACCGTGATGAATGTGACCGACACGTGGGCGCGTCAATGGTTTGGAACGAAGGATGGAAAAAGTTGGTTAAGTGCGAATGATTTTCCCATCCCGCCGGTTTACGCGCCGCAACGCGCCTGCACAAAAAATGATCCGCGCCCTGAACTTGATTTAAGCGTCAACGAGGGCGATGTCGTTTCAGATAGTATCTTAACGATCACTGGTACTGCCAACGCAACTGCTAATTTTAAATCTTGGCGACTCGATTTTGGATTGGGCGATAAGCCTGCTAGTTGGACAACCATCGCACAAGGCAACCAGCCGGTTAACAACGATCTCTTGTTCAATTGGGATGTATCAAATCTATCCGGTAATACGATTGCTCTACGTTTGCACATCGATGGCAAAAGTGGATCTGCTGAAAAGATCGTTCACTTCACGGTTCAACTTCCGCTTCCGCCTCCACCGCTGCCGACACATACCAATACGCCTTTGCCTCCTCTGCCACCGACGAATACTCCCGTTCCGATCATTCCAACGGATACTCCAGCTCCGACCATCACTCCGTTCTCCACGGATACGCCCGCGCTGACGGATACTCCGTTCAATACGGCAACGCCATAATATAATGGAGTGCAGCGTGTAAATAGCAAGAATGAAGTACTTATAAAACACGAATCAATAAATGTTGAGATCACATATGTTCCCTTGGATAAGTAATAAAAGAGCTATATTGCTAATATTGTTCTTGCTAATTTTCTTTGGCTGTCCAATGGTCTTAACCCCGATAAGAATATGGCCGATAATAATTCCTTTTTACTTCATCATGATAATCCCATTCTTATTACTTGAATTAGGGATTAATAAATTTGGACTTAATAAATATCCGTATCTGAAATTACTCTTGTCTTTGTTAATTATTTGCATTGTTTTCTTCTTCATATCAAGTGTTGCACTATATGTTGCCCATTATCCACTGGAGGAAATTATGCTTTATTCATCTGCCTTCGGTATAGCAGCCATACTTTTTAGTC
>JBAUMB010000313.1:0-19266 GCA_049578465.1 Anaerolineales bacterium | reverse complement strand
CCTCAATTCCATCTTGGGGCTTTCTTTATCACACCTGAAGTTGCGATCCTGATTGGGAACGTGTTTTCCTACATTGTCAGTTCAAAAGATAAACTTGTTCTCAAACTCAAGGAAAAGAATCGCATCTCGCCGGACACTTACGAATTTATTTTTCCTGCCCCGCGCAGATTTAGTTTTGTCCCCGGTCAATATATGGAATGGACGCTCGCTCATCCCGATACCGACGACCGCGGCAACCGTCGATATTTCACGATTGCCTCTTCACCTTCCGAGCGCAATCTGCGGCTGGGCGTGAAGTTCAATCCAAAGTCAAGCACCTATAAAAAAGCTTTGCTTGCGATGGACAAAGATACCGAGATCGTTGCAGCTCAACTGGCTGGTGATTTTGTTTTGCCGGATGATCCGCAACAAAAGCTGGTTCTGATCGCGGGCGGCATCGGCGTCACACCGTTCAGGAGCATGATCAAAAATTTGCTCGATAACCGTCAGCGCCGGCCGATCACATTGTTTTACACCGCCACAACGGTCAACGATTTTGTTTATAAAGATGTGTTTGATCGCGCCCAATATGAATTGGGCATCAAAACAATTTATTCGGTGACTGATAATAGCAACTTGCCTTCTTCATGGACGGGCAAAGTCGGACGCGTGAGCGCCGAAATGATCCGCTCGGCAGTGCCGGATTATCGGAATAGCTTGTTTTATATTTCAGGCTCGCGCAGCATGGTGGATTCTTTGACGGATACTTTGCATAGGCTTGGAGTGATGGGCTATCAAATCAAGACGGATTATTTTGCCGGACTTGCTTAACTACCATTTCTCCCAATGTGCAATTTCTTCGAGTGACCTTCGTCCGCCTTTCTTCGGCGCGGCAGTTAACTTTTCTTCCTCAGCGGGATAACCAAGCGATAACACAATCCGCAAATGCAGTTCGGATGGGAATCCTAAAATCTCGCGCGCTTTCTCTGGCTCGTAAATCGAAGCAGGGCACGAGCCGACTCCGAGTTCCCATGCGGCGAGTTGCATGAACGCCGCGGCTTGACCAGCATCGAACATCGTCTGGAATTTCGCCGTTGGTTCGGGAGTCAAGATCGCAACTGCCAACGCCGCGCCTGCGACGTGACCTGCATATTGTCCGCACTCGGACAGAGCCTTCAAAATCTTTTTATCTTGAATGGCAATGAAATGCCAAGTCTGCTCGTTCTTGGATGACTGCGATCTGCGTCCCGCGTTCAATATAGCCGCGATGATTTCCTTTGTCAAAGGTTTCTCTTGAAATTTTCGTATTGCGCGTTTGGTGCGAATTGCATCTGATACGTTCATAATTTTCTCCATGTCATTGCGAGGAGGGCATAAGCCCGACGTGGCAATCTTATCTTTTCATTTTATTAAGATTGCCATGAAACGATCTCAACTTTTTGTTTTTGTCGCATCATCTTCCGGATGATAACTGAGTTCCGCTTCGGCATTGGAAATATCCCAGAAGCGTTTGGTGTTGTTGGAAATGCCATAATAGATTCCAAACTTTATATCAGCTGATAAGCTTTTCTTAACTAATTGAACTAAATCTCTGTAGCTGAGCCATGTACATTCATAGCGCGGATCAATGTTTGGATCATCATCTTTAATCACCGATCCAATCCGCAAGCAGATTGATTCTAATCCATGCACTTCATAATACATTCTCGCAATTGCCTCACCTGCCGCTTTGCTGACGCCGTAAAATCCATCGGGACGAATCGGATCGCGCGTTGTAATCAGCGTTGGATTTTTCTTCGTGTGCAGACTCGGCGGAAAGCCTTCATACGCGCCGGTCGCATGATTCGAACTCGCAAACACGATTCGCTTCACGCCTGCTAGCCGCGCGGCTTCGTAAATATTTTTCGTCCCGTTGATGTTGTTTGCGAAAACGGAATCCCAATCGGCGGCCACGCGTGGATCGCCGGCGAGATGCACAACATAGGTCAAGGATTGGATGCGATTAACTACCGATTCGACTTGGTCGCTTTTTGAAACATCCGCCTGAAAAATTTTCTCCGAGGATTTGTTGGAAGAAATATCGAGACCATATAAATCGAAATCATCTTTCAGACCGTCCCACAAAATTCTTCCAACCAATCCATTGCATCCGGTGATCAATAAGTTTGGAAGTGTCATCAAAGCATCTCCTGTGTCTGCGTGATTCTCTCAACCGAGTATAATTCAATTGATGAACACTTCGCCTTCGTTTCGACAATATCTTTTTTCATCCATCTTCCTCATGATCATCGGCTGGGGCGGACTGGCTTTGCTCATTTTTGTTTTTCAAGAACCGCCGCTGGTTTGGGCGCGCTGGGGATTCTTTGCATTGTGGTTTATCGCGCTGACCGGCACCGCGCTTCCCGTCACCTATTTTCTCAATTTGCGTTTCCCGTCTAAGCCGCCTGCCGAGTCGAATGCGATTGTTCGTCAAGCGATGTGGGTCGGTTTTTATGGTGCCACGCTAGCGTGGTTTCAACTCGGACAACTTATTACGTTGTGGGTCTGGATGGGTTTGGCAGGCGGATTGATTGCCATTGAATCTTTGATCCGGTGGCGTGAACGCGTACGCTGGCGTCCTCCGACTCTCGACTCGCAACTTTCGACTTCTGATTCAAATGACCAACCTTCAAACTCTCCCTTCAATTGAACAACTTTTACAAACTCAGCGCGCGGGCGATTTGATTGCGCGCTATGGTCGTCCGTTGACATTGGATGCCTTGCGTTCAACATTGGATGAAGTCCGCGCTCGCCTCAAACTCGATCCTCAAGTTGCCGCGCCAGAAAATGATTTGATCTTATCCCAAGCGGAATCCTGTTTATCGGCGTGGACGGCTTCTACTCTTAAATCGGTTATCAATGCCACTGGTGTGATTCTGCATACGAATCTTGGACGCGCACCGTTATCGAAAGCCACTATTCAAGCGATGGTTGAAGTTTCATCAGGCTATTCCAATCTTGAGTTTGATCTCGAAACAGGCAAGCGCGGCTCGCGTTTGATTCACGCTGAAGATGTTTTAAAGAAATTGCTCGGCGTCGAAGCCGCGGTTGTTGTGAATAACAATGCCTCGGCAGTGTTATTGGTTTTATCTGCGCTGGCATCGAAGAAGCGAGTCGTTATTGCGCGCTCACAACTGGTTGAGATCGGCGGCGGATTCCGTGTGCCGGATGTGATGAAGCAATCCGGTGCGAAACTTGTAGAGGTGGGAACAACCAACAAAGTCCGTTTATCTGATTACGAAGAAGCTCTTGAAGAATCAATTGGATTAGTGATGCATGCTCATCGCTCGAATTTCAAATTGGTCGGGTTTACCGAAGAACCTGATTTGAAAGAAATTGTGGATGTTGCTCATAAAGTCGACGCGACTGTTTTAGATGATCTTGGTTCTGGTGCGTTATTGGACACAGCTAAGTATGGTTTGGCTCACGAGCCAACGGTGCAAGAGTCGCTTGCGGCTGGTGTGGATGTGATTTGTTTCTCCGGTGATAAACTTCTTGGCGGGCCACAGGCAGGAATCATTGTTGGTAAATTAGATTTGATCGCGAAGATCAAAAAGCATCCACTGGCACGCGCCATGCGTGCCGATAAAACTTGTCTTGCGGGAATCACTGCGACTCTTTTACATTATCTGAAAGATGAAGCCGAGCGCGAGATTCCAATTTGGAAGATGATCTCGATGCCGCGTAACGAAGTCAAAGCGCGTGCGGAGAATTGGGCGCGTGAATTGAGAGCCGGTTCTGTCGAAGAAAGTGAAGCGACCGTCGGCGGAGGCAGTCTGCCCGGCGAATCATTTCCGTCGTATGTCTTATCATTGAATGTTAAAAGTCCTGATAAGTTTTTGAAAAAATTACGTCAACAAAATCCGCCGGTCATCGCGCGGACTGAGAATGACAAAATTCTTTTTGATCCACGCACTGTATTAATCGAACAAGACCATTTGTTATTATCTATTCTCCATTCACTATCACCGGAGTTGAAATGAAATCAGACCTTGATGCTTTGATGCGATCTCGTAACCTTGACGCACTGGTTGTGCTTGGCAACGCCGAACATAATCCGCCGATGTATTATTTTGTCGGCGGCGGACATGTGAGCGACGCGATGCTGATCAAGAAACGCGGCGAAGCGCCGGTTTTATTTTATAACGACATGGAACGCGGCGAAGCCGCCAAAAGCGGACTGAAGACGCGGTCTTTCAATGAGTTTGATTTAAGTGAATTGCGAAAACAAGCGAATGGTGACTCGTTGTTGGTACTTGCCATGCGCTTCCAAAAGATTCTCGAAGAGTTTGATTTAACTCGCGGACGCGTTGGCGTTTATGGACAGGTTGAATTCTCGTCCACGTTTGGCATGATGATGAAAGCACAACGCCTTATGCCCGATGTGGAATTCATCGGTGAAGCAGGAATGGATTCGATTTTCTTGAAGGCAATGGAAACCAAAGATGAATCCGAAGTGGGGCGGATTCGCAAAATGGGCAAGATTACAACTGAGGTCGTCCGACGCGTGCAGAATTTATTGACGAGCTCTGATGTCCGCGCTGACGAAGTTTTATTGAAGGATCATGGTTTGCCTTTAACAATCGGCGACGTGAAGTCGAAGATTGAATTATGGCTGGCGGAACTCGGCGCGGAGAATCCCGAAGGAACGATCTTTTCCATCGGACATGATGCGGGCGTGCCGCATTCCACTGGCAATCCAACCGATTTGATGCGACTCGGTCAAACCATTGTGTTCGATATTTTTCCATGCGAACGCGGCGGCGGATATTTCTATGATTTCACGCGCACGTGGAGTCTCGGTTATGCTACGCCCGAAGCGCAGGAACTTTATGATCAAGTCTATGAAATCTATAACAAGCTCGCCGATGAATTTGATTTGAATGCGCCGTTCAGAGATTATCAGCGGATGACATGCGAATATTTTGAATCCAAGGGTCATGCTTCTCCGTTGAGCACCAAAGCGCCGTTGAATGGATATGTTCATTCGCTGGGACACGGCGTGGGATTGAATATTCACGAACGTCCCTCGAGCCATTTAACTGTCGGCGATGAGCATCGTCTTGCGCCGGGCGTGATTATCACCTCCGAGCCGGGATTGTATTATCCCGAAAAAGGAATGGGCGTTCGCATCGAAGATACGCTTTGGGTGCGACCCGATGGCAAGATGGAAATCCTTGCGGAATATCCGTATGATTTTGTCTTGCCGATGAAAAAGTGGAAGAAAAAATAATGCAACAATCCGTTGGTTTAGTTGCATTGGTTGTTCGAGATTACGATGAAGCCATTGAGTTTTATACCAAAACTCTTGACTTTTCTCTAATCGAAGATACTTATATTCCAGAACAAGATAAACGTTGGGTGGTGGTAGCCGCTCCAAATTCTAGCGCGACGCGGTTACTTCTTGCGCGTGCAGTTGGCGATGAGCAATCGAGTCGAATCGGAAATCAAACCGGCGGACGCGTTTTTCTTTTTCTCTACACCGATGACTTTTGGCGCGACTATAACAATTACAAATTAAAAGGCGTTGAATTTGTCCGCCCGCCAAAAGAAGAAAGTTATGGCACGGTGGCGGTGTTCAAAGATTTATATGGAAACTTGTGGGATTTGGTAGAGCCGAAGACTGACGAGTAAGCGGTTGCATGAAGTAAAATATAATCAGCTCGAACACGTCAATCTAGCCAAAGACTTTTTGAGATAATTATAAAATGAACACAAATTCTTCTATTCGTATTCTTGGTATCGAAACATCCTGCGATGAAACCGCGGCGGCTGTCATCGAAAACGGTCGCGCTTTGCTCGGCTCAACCGTTGCGACTCAAATGGAAATCCATGCGCGCTATGGCGGCGTCTTTCCCGAAGTCGCATCTCGTCAGCATGTGCTTTCGATTGTGCCGGTCGTTGAAGACGCGTTATCCAAAGCGCATCTCACGCTCAGTGATATCGATGCGATTGCAGTCACGCGCGGACCCGGCTTGGCTGGCTCGCTGATTGTTGGCGTCAACGCCGCAAAAGGATTAGCTCTCGGCGCGGATCTTCCGTTGATCGGCGTCAATCATTTGGAGGGACATCTTTATTCGGCTTGGGTTTATAACTCGGGCGATTCGCAACCCGAAGAGCCGCAATTTCCATTGATGGTTCTGCTGGTCTCCGGCGGCCATACTGAACTGGATTTGATGACTGACCATTTGACTTATCAACGCCTCGGTTCAACTCTTGACGACGCGGCGGGTGAAGCTTTCGATAAAGTTGCGCGTCTGCTGGGACTCGGTTACCCCGGCGGGCCCGCAATTCAGCGTACATCGGAAGAAGGCGATCCGACTCGGTTTCAATTTCCGCGCGCGTGGCTTGAAGGAACGTGGAACTTTTCGTTTAGCGGAATCAAAACTGCTGTCCTGAAAGAAGCGAAGGAATTTGAGGCAAAAGGCAGGTCAATGCCTGTCGCTGATATGGCTGCATCATTTCAAGCCGCGGTGGTCGATGTCTTATTCAATAAAACGATTCGTGCCGCGCGTGAATTTGGCGCAAAAGAGATTATCGTCGCGGGCGGCGTGTCAGCGAATCGCGCTTTGCGTGATACGTTTAGGAATCAGAGCGAATATCAAGTTCATATTCCGCCGCTTTCACTTTGCACCGATAACGCCGCGATGATCGCGGCTGCTGGCTATTATCGTTTTACGTTGGAGCATGTTTCAATGATGGATATGGATGTGCAGCCCACATGGCCGCTATCATGAATTAAAAACCCAAACCGCGCTAGGGTCGGCCCTGACCCGTACGCGGTTTGAAGAGGAGAATGCACCTGTTATTATATCCAGCGACCTGAATCTAACCTGAACAAAACTTAAGAATTGAATAAGAGATTTACTATCCTGTTATCGCCATAATTTCATCAAATGTAATTGGCCCCTCGCGAACGATTACTGGTTGAGAACCGCTGCAATCTACCAAAGTGGATGGCACGCCGCCCGGAGTTTTACCACCATCGAGGATCAATGCGATGCGGCCGTTCAATTGAGCAAAGACTTCTTGTGCGGTGGATGGACTTGGCTGGCCTGAAATATTTGCTGATGACACTGCCATGGGACCAGCCGCGCGTAATACGCTTCGCGCGACGATGTGATCGGGCACGCGCACCCCAACGGTGTTTGTCGCTGAAACTGAATCAGGCAAGCTCAAATTCTTGGGCACAACGATGGTCAATGGACCGGGCCAGAATCGTATCGCTAGTTTTTTCGCCATGAGCGGAACTTCTGATGCGACTTTATTTATATCTTCGGCATCACCAACTAAAACGGGTATGGCTTTTTCGATAGGACGATCTTTTGCTTTGTAAATAGATTCTACTGCTTTGCCGTCGAACGCCAGCGCGCCGACGCCGTAAACGGTATCGGTGGGGAAGGCGACTAACCCTCCTGCTTGTAAAATTTCCAGCGCCCGGTGAATCGAATGGAGCGAGTCCGCGGCAATGATCTCAGTTTTCATACCGTTATTCTAAAGGCAATTGGATTTCTAGTAAACGATCTTGCTGTGCGAGGTCCTGATATAAATGGATTTCTGCTTCATCAAAAGCATCATACGCCAATGATAATGCCGCGGGTCCGCGTGTGGCTTCGATCTCGAGCAGCATGCGTCCGCCGGAAGCCAGGCATTTCGGCGTCAGGGCAAGCAGTCTTCGGAATAGATCGAGTCCGTCATCGCCACCATCAAGTGCAAGCGTTGGCTCGCGTCCAAAGATAGGGAGGTTGTGTAATTTTTCAGTCGGAATATAAGGTAGGTTAGCGCAAATCAAATCGAAGCGGATTTCATTGGATAATAACTTTGGCAGGATGTCGCATTCGACGAATTCAATTTGATTTTCTACTTTATATTTGAGCGCGTTGCGATGTGCGACTTCCAATGCCGAACCTGAAATATCAGTGGCGAGAATGTGTGCGGTAGGAACGTGAGTAGCAATAGAAATAGCGATGCAACCTGAACCTGTTCCGATATCTGCGATAGAGCGGCGTTGACTTGAAGATTGTAACCACGGGATTGCGCGTTCAACAAGCAATTCAGTTTCGGGACGCGGGATTAATACATCAGGTGTGAGTTCGAAATCGAGGCCGAAGAATTCCCAATGTCCAATCACGTAAGGAAGCGGTTCGCCGCGCTCCAGTCGTTGGAGCAAACTCTCAAGTGTCTCGCTTTGTTCTTGGTTTAATGAAGTGTCGTCATGCGCAAGCAACCAAGTACGCGGTTGCTTTAGAATGTGTGCAACTAAAACTTCTGCATCAAGTTGCGGCGTGTCGCTTTCAGCAGAAAGACGAGTCGCGGTCGCGTCAAGTACGTTGAGGAAATTTTCAGACCGCAATTTATTCGTCGTCATCATCCACGCCTGAGGAGGCGAGACGATCCGTTTCATCGCGCGTCGAAAGCTCGTCAATGAATTCGTCAATCGCGCCGTCCATAACGGCCGGCAAATTGTAATTCGAGAGACCCACACGATGATCAGTCACGCGGTTCTGCGGATAATTATAGGTGCGGATCTTTTCGGAGCGTTCACCGCTTCCGATTTGAGAACGACGCGTATCTTCCAGTTCGGAGCGGCGTTTTGCTTCTTCGATTTCATATAAGCGTGCGCGCAAAATGCTCATGGCTCGCAATTTGTTTTGCAATTGCGAACGTTCATCCTGGCATGTCACGATCATGCCGGTGGGTTTGTGATAAATCCGGACTGCTGTTGAGTTCTTCTGCACATTCTGTCCGCCCGCGCCGGATGAACGATACACTTCAATCTCGATGTCGCTATCAGGGATTTCCACTTCAACGTCATCTACTTCTGCAAGCACGGCAACTGTCGCGGTGGAAGTATGAATGCGTCCTTGCGCTTCGGTGGCGGGCACGCGCTGAACGCGATGCACACCCGATTCATATTTCAATTTTGAATACGCGCCTTTGCCTTTGATTTCAAAGATGACTTCTTTATAACCGCCGATACCGATGGAACTCTCAGACATGATCTCGCTCTTCCACCGTTTGGCTTCCGCATAGCGCGTGTACATGCGGAATAAATCCGCCGCAAACAATGCAGCTTCATCGCCGCCCGCGCCAGCGCGGACTTCGACGATCACGCTTCGATCATCGCGCGGATCTTTCGGAACTAATAGTCCTTTGATTTCTTTTTCAAGCGATTCGATCTTCGGAGTCAGATCGGTTAATTCTGATTCGGCTAAAGACTTGAGTTCCGCGTCAGTCTCGGACACGAGAATGGCTTTGGCTTCCTCGAGGCTTTTCATCGCCTGACGATATTCACGTGACTTGGCAACCAGCAACTCCAAATCCACGCGTTCTTTATTGATCTCGCCCGCGCGCTGATAGTCCGCTCCCACTTCGAGCAATTCTTTTCCCAAGTCATCGTAACGTTGTTCTATTCCTGAAAGTTTATCGAGCATAAATCCCTTTTCATCACAAAGGCAGCAAGGCGCACAAATTTTTGCTTCGTGTTCCGTTGTGTCTTTTATGTTTGATTTACCAAGCGCACGCAATTATACCAAAGCGATTTCTCTGAATAGATTAATCGCATACTTCATTCCCGATCTCTGAAATGGATGCTGGTTTGGATTATAACTTCACGAAGAGCGACAAAACAAACGAAAGAACGATCACCACGGTAAGCACCACAAAAATGATTTGGCTAATGCTCGGACGATATGGTTTTTTTGATTGTGACTTTCCTCTTGCCATTTTTATAACAAACCTTTCTGATGTTTCTGCAAGGCTTCGTTGATCGCCTTCTCTAATTCTTCAATTGTAACTGGCTTTGATACATAACCATCTGCGCCGAGAGTTAAAGCTTTATCAACCGTTACATCGGCGGCTTCGGTAGAAAGCATCAAGATGGGTAGATCGTTCCATTCTTTGCGGCGTCTCACAAATTCTAGCATATCCAGTCCGCTGACCTCTGGCATGTTGATGTCGAGGATCAGTAGATCAGGACGCTGACCGCTTAATAAGGTTTGCGCCGCGGGACGCGCACCAAGAAATGCTGTCGTATTGCAGTTGAGCATTTTCAGCATCAACTGCATTGCGCGAGACATTTCTTCGTCATCGTCAACGATCCAAATATTTTTCATGATTAATGACTTCGTTACTCTAAATATGCCTTGATCGATTCTGCGGCGGATCGCGTCATACCTTGAACCGCGGTCAACTCGTCAACGGAAGCCTCTCTAATCTTATCCATAGAACCGAAATGTTTCAAGAGGGACTTCCGGCGCGTCGGACCGATGCCGGGGATGGAATCCAGTTGCGAAGCCATGCCCAGCTTGGTGCGTTTTTTTCGATGCGCGGTGATTCCGTAACGATGCGCTTCATCTCGAATTCTTTGAACCAAATATAAGCCCTGTGAATGACGCGGCAACAGCAATGAATCAGATTTGTTTGGAAAGAAAATTTCCTCCTGTTGTTTTGCGAGACCGACCACCGGCACTTTTCCGAACAGATCAAATTTTTCTAACACATTGACCGCGCGTCCAAGCTGACCTTTGCCACCGTCAATGATAACGAGGTCAGGCAAAAAAGAAAATGACGCATCCGGTTTGGACCCGGGCTGGCTCGCCAACTCTTGAGCCGATTGCCATCTGCGGAAGCGTCGCGTTAACATCTCCTCCATCGAAGCGAAATCGTCCGGTGCGCCGACCACGCTTTCGATGTTGAACTTGCGATAAAGATTTTTGCTCGGCACACCTTGTTGGAACACGATCATCGCGCCGATGATGGCTGTGCCTTGAATATTGGAAATATCATAGCATTCGATGCGGTTTGGCGGGGCAGGGAGTTGTAAAGCAGATTGCAGTTCCGCTAGTGCCTGTTCTTGTTTGTGTGTATCGGCTTGCCATTGTGTGCGTAACGCAGATAAAGTTTCCGCTGCGTTCTCAGCCGCCATCTGAACTAATTCGTGCGGCTGTCCATCCTTCGGAACAAAGAGTTCCACTTTCTCGCCGCCGCGCTTTGATCTCATCCATTGACCGATGATCTTGGCTTCTTCGATTTCTATTTCCTGCGGCAACATGACTTGTTGCGGAATCGTTGCGGCTTCGGTATAAAACTGCTTGACGAATTGCGCCATCACTTCGGTGTCGGCAGTATCTTCCGTGCCCTCCAAAATAAAATATTCGCGCCCGATCAATTTGCCGCCGCGGATGAAAAAGATTTGCACGCATGCTTCACCATCGGAACGCGCCATTGCAAGTACATCTGAATCTTTGTAATCGGAAGCGAAGACAACCTTCTGTCTTTCAATAACTGATTGAATCGCTTTGAGTTGATCGCGTAACGCCGCGGCTCTTTCAAAACGCATTTCTCCCGAGGCTTTTTCCATTTCATTTTCCAAGCGCGTAACAATCTCTTCACTGTGTCCGGCGAGAAAAGCCATCAGATCGGAGATCATTTGGCGGTATTGAGCTTGGGTTGCCGCGCCGATGCAGGGCGCGGTACACAACTTGATGTCGTAGTAAAGACACGCTCGTTTGTCTTGTCCGGTGATAATGCGGTCACAAGTCAAGTAGGGAAAAATGCGGCGCAAAACATCCAGCGTTTGGTACACAGCCCACGCCGAAGTATACGGACCGAAATAACGCGAGCCGTCTTCAGCCATCTGCCGCGTCACTGTGACTTTTGGAAATGGTTCCGCCCAATGAACTTTGATATACGGATAACGCTTGTCATCCTTTAACCGAATATTAAATTTGGGGCGATGCTTCTTGATAAGATTCATCTCGAGGATCAGCGCTTCCAACTCCGACCCGACGAGGATCCACTCAATGTTGCTGATCTCGCGCACGAGCCGACGCGTCTTCGCATCGTGGCTTGCATCGGCGTGGAAATAGGATCGCACGCGATTCTTAAGATTGATGGCTTTGCCAACGTAGATCACATCACCCGCCGCGTTGCGATAGATATAACAGCCCGGCTTGGACGGAAGCGTGGCAAGGATGCTTTGAAGATGCTCGGCAATTTCCATAGACTGTATTTTACTCGTATCTGTTTGGGCGGATAGGTGTTTTGGGCTATTGAAATAGATTGTATTTTGTGCTATAAAAACTTATACCAACTTAAGGAGAATGTTATGAACATGAATATGCCAGTGTCTAATGCTCCAACACCGTCTTCAGGTGGCTCGAAATCATTTTTTCAAGTTTGGATCGATGCTTTAACCAAGCCCAATGAGAACACTTTTGCAGAGATGGCATCTTCGCCGAATGCAAAGGCAATGACCGCATATATTTGGGTTTTTGTCACTTTGCTGATCGAGTTATTCTTCTCTTTCCTTGTTAATGGCGCACTCGTGCGTCGAGCCTTCGATCAAGGAGGATTTGGAGGAAGTCTTCCGGGCGGCGGTGTCGGCATCGCCCTGATCGGCGCCGTTTGTGGTGGACCAATATTTGCCGTTGTCATTACCATCTTCTTTGCGATTGGTACGGCATTGGTTCAATGGATTGCGAAGATGTTCGGTGGCAAGGGAACTAACGATCAACTTACTTATACATTTGGTGCAATCGCTGCTCCTGTTTATTTGATCTCAACCGTGTTTGTTTTGCTGGGAGCAATACCATTCGTTGGAATTTGTTTCCGAATCATCACTTGGCTGCTCGGACTTTATGTTTTGGTGCTATACATCATGGCAACAAAGGGTGTCAACCAATTTGGTTGGGAGCGAGCGGCTGGATCGGTCTTAATTCCTATCGTGGTTGTGTTTTTAGTTTGTTGTTGTTTGGGTGCGATTGCATCTATGGCTGCCGGCGCTGGACTCAAAGGGTTTTTCCAACAGCTTCAACAAAGTGGCGCTGGTTCCTAACTAACACCGTTGCCTGATAGAAAAACACGACCTCCTGCAAATGCAGGAGGTCATTCATTTAATTTATGGTGTTGATGTCGCTATAGGTTTCGTTTGTGTTCCTGCCGCAGGTGTTCCCGCGGTAGCGGTTGCAGTCTCAGGGATGATTGTTAATATGCCAAGCAGACGCGCTTTTTCAATCACATATTGCTGGCTTAATTGATTGGACTGAGCGACTCCTTGATTGATGACATTCTTGTCACCGTGTCCAAGAATGAGAAGCAAGGTATCAATCACAGTATTCATGTGTCCCAATTGCAAGTCTTTTAAATTCGAGAGACAGGATGGAACATCTTCGTCTTCAGCCGCGCGGCGAATACTTTGAAGAGTCGCGATATCTGAGCCCAATTGATCGGCAGTTATGGAAGACAGCATATTTGAGACAATAGCAGATGCATCGTCGAATTGATTTGTGATATCATCCAGCTTTTGAATCCCTGCTGGTAGATTTGCTTTGGCGCAAGGATCAGGCGTGGACGTGATGCCCGGAGTATTGATTTGCGCAAGAGTCGCGGCCGATTGCGTGGGTGCAGTTGTGGGCGCAGATACTTTTCCACAAGCAGTCAGACAAAATATCATGGCAGTCAGCGCCATTAAAAAAGAGCGGGTGAATTTCATTTCTTCCTCTATTCTGATGAGTGAACGTTTGAAACAACTGAGCGGATTATAATGGATAAACTGTCTTGGAGGTGTAATTGACCGATCCGCTTGAAATTCGAATTGGAGATATTCTTCGAGCGCGCAAACTTAAATTGGCAACCGCTGAATCCTGCACCGGAGGTCTTATCGCCAGTCGCATTACCGATGTGCCCGGATCATCTGATTATTTTATCGGTGGATTCGTAACGTATGCGTATGAAGCCAAGGTTGAATTGCTTCACGTTTCGTGGGACACATTGCAAACCTACGGCGCGGTCTCGCGCGAAACGGTTCTGGAAATGGCACGCGGCGCATGCGAAGTTTTTAAAGTGGATATTGCGATATCGGTCAGCGGCATTGCCGGACCCGGCGGCGGCTTGCCGGATAAACCGGTTGGAACTACCTGGATAGCTTTGTCAACTCAAGAGGGGGAATGGGCGCGCGTTTTTTGTTTCAATGGTGAGCGTCTACAAAATAAATCATCCTCGGCTGACGCGGCTTTGCAGCTGCTGATGGATTATCTCAACAGCTCGCGCGAATTAGATGCGGATTTTCGGGGACGAAAATGAAACCAGTTGTGATTGTCTCTGCTGATGGTGAGTGGCGCGCAGTTAAATCTTTTTATCCTGATGCCGATATTCAGCATTCGCCCTTCGGAGAATATTTTGATGCAATATTTGATCATATACACGTGATCGTTTTTCATGGCGGCTGGGGAAAAATTTCTGCGGCAGCGACTGCACAATATTTGATACATCAATTCAAACCGGATTTGCTGATCAACCTTGGAACGTGCGGCGGTTTCGAAGGCCGTATCGAACGCGGAACCATTATTTTGGTTGAGAAAACAATCGTTTACGATATCATCGAGCAGATGACCGATTCGGACGCGGCGATTACTCATTATTCAACCGAACTGGATTTATCATGGTTGCCGCGTGTTCTTCCTTTTGTTGTCTTGCGCGGATTATTGGTTTCGGGCGACCGCGATATTGTTGTGGAAGATATTCCCGCGTTGATTCAAAAACATAAAGCGGTTGCCGCTGACTGGGAGTCCGGTGCGATTGCGTGGGTTGCAAAAAGAAATAGTATCCGCTTATTGATTTTGCGCGGTGTCAGCGATTTGGTCAGCGCCAATGGCGGAGAAGTTTATGGCGATTACGAATTGTTTAAGCAACGTACCAAGGAGATCATGAAAAAACTTTTTGAGCAGCTGCCCAAATGGCTTAGCGCGATTGAAAAGGTGGAGCAAGGTTATCGCGGCTATTAGTCTATTGAAAGAATCATCAGGACGACTATTTGAGTCGTCCTGATTTTATTTATTGTGCAGGATTCAAAACGCGCCCGATGAATAAGATTTGTCCGCTGGTGAGATCGCGGATGACAAAAATAAATGGATGGTCAATAACCAAACTTACTTTTTGTTGTAACGGTGCGCTCATTGCCGTGATGATGACCGCTGTCGCCGCGGCGGCTTCGGTACCTTTTTCGTCCACTGCGACAAATGCTTTGTGGATGACGTCACTGATAAATAAATCGTGGTTGCTGGTCATGCCAGAGAAGTCGGCTTTATTGCTGTCGAAGGCATCCGTCATGCCGAGCGATTTGAGTTGATCGCTCAACGAAAAATTGGTGGTGAAAGTGAATTTAGGAAGACCCAGCGCAATCGGTGTGGATTGCATCGAATTGAAGATGTCATTTATTTTTTGCGCGTCCAGAGTCGACTCGAAGTTTTGGAAGTTACCTTCATCGGGTATGATGATATCCATCGCGGCTGTGTTTCCACTGTATGGTAACTCGACTGCCTGATATCTATTGTCTTTCACGTAATTCAAATTCAGATCGTTATTGTTCATCATCTTGACTTGACTCTGCGATCCATCTAATAATGTAAACGTTGAATCGCTGGTGTTGTTCGCCTCGAACGGGACGTCCCAATCCGCTTTGAAATAAATGGCATTGACCAGCACCATGCGCGTATTTGAGTCGACTGAACCCGGGGCAAGCAAATCATTGATCTTATTCTTCGTCTTGTTGCTGACCCAGCTATTGATCTGCTGTCGCACTGGATCAAAGTTCTTGATGAAATCCGCTAATTGGATTCCGGCTCCATAATTCTTCGCGATCAAATCCAGATAGGCTTGTTGGAAAGGATAAGTCTTTTCTGCCCAGATTGCGTTGGCAATATTGATTTGCATCGGCTGTCCGCTGTTGCCTTGTGCCTTGCCTTCACTTGCTAATTCCAGGTCAAGAGCGTTGAAAGCGGGATGCAATTGAGCTTGCGGAAGAGTGAATTGCATTGTCTGCGCCATTTGGGATTCGGTCTTATTGCGTGCCCCAGCATACGTCATGGCAAGAGCGAGTGAAATGCTGTATGGCGAGAAAACCAAATTCCCATCCTGTGAACGAAGCGCCTCGTAAAGATTGATTGCGAAGGTGTTATTTCCGTTTACAAGATTCGAAAGGTCAGTTGCTGGCACGCTTGGATTTGTGTCGCGCGCAAGGGAAGATTTTGCCAGATTTGCGGATGGGGCAGCTCCACAGGCGGATAGAAACATCGACGCGAGAATTAGGATTGACAGAAACTTAAAGCTTTTTTGCATAGGTTGGTCCTTTCAATAAGTCAATGACGAACAACTAGAGGCTTTTGTTCCGAGAAAATTTTACCGATGTAAGATAATAACTTTTCCTGTTATCATAACAAAGATATCTCATTATAAGAGAGGAATTTTATTTGTGAGTGAAGCAATAGCTCCTATCCAAAAACGCGGCGGCTTGGAACAAAAATGGAAAGTGCTGATCACCGTGATGTTCGGTCTCTTCATGGTCATTTTGGACTCGACCATCATCAACATTGCCTTTCCGACGTTGCGCCGCGTGTTTGGCGCCAGCCTTTCGGACGCGCAATGGGTCATCAGTATTTATGTGCTGGCGTTAGGTGTGACCACGCCGGTCTCCGGCTATCTGGCGGATCGCTTCGGAATTAAACGCGTTTATCTTTTGGGCTTGGCCATTTTTGCATTCGGTTCCTTCTTGTGCGGTATCGCTCCATCGCTTGGACTTTTGATCGCGGCGCGCGCTTTGCAGGGATTCGGCGGCGGGATTGCACAGCCGCTTGGTCCCGCACAGCTTTATCGCGCTTTCCCGCCCAAAGAGCAGGGCACGGCTTTCGGAGTGCTCGGTATTGCATTGGTAGTTGCTCCAGCTCTCGGTCCGATTTTGGGCGGCTGGCTGGTGGACATTAATCTTTGGCGCGCCATCTTCTTTATCAATGTGCCGATTGGAATTCTTAGCGTGATTCTCGGTTCGGACTTTCTGCTTGATTTTCGCGTGGATAGAAAACCGCTCTTCGATCCGATAGGTTTGTTGACGGCGATCATTGGATTCGGCGCGATCTTGTATGCCGCTTCCATCGCCGAAAATTTTGGCTGGGGCGGTCAGTTCACTCTCCTCGCCCTTGGATTGGGATTCTTCGTGTTAGCTCTGCATGCATTGATCGAGTTGCGCGTGGCGAAAGAACCGATGATGGATCTGCGGCTCTTTCTTAATCCAACTTTTTTAATTGCCGCGCTGGTCGGTTATATTGCGACGGTGGCTTTGTTCGGCGCCGAGTTTATGATGCCGATCTATTTGCAAGCCTTCCGCGGACGAACCGCTTTGGATGCTGGAATTATTTTGTTGGCAGTCGCAGCCACCTCTGCGATTGCGACGCCATCTGCAGGAAGGCTGTACGACAAAATTGGCCCACGTGCGATCATGGTTGTAGGATTCCTGATCTTGTGTATCAACACCTGGCAATTGTCTGTGATTCAAGGCACAACACCGATTTCTTATATCGTGATCCTGTTGGCATTGCGTGGCCTGGCAATTGGATTAACTTTGCAAACTTCTTATGTGGCCGCATTGAGCAGTATTCCGCTCGATGTGTTACCGCGCGGTTCATCATTGATGAACAGCACCCGCTTTGTAGTCCAAGCGGTTTCCATTGCGGCGCTGGCGACAATCTTAGTTAGTTTCTTGTCGCCCGATATTTTAGCTCTGCAGAACAAAATGCAGGATGAATTGATCAATGTCACTACGCCTTATGGCGTGTGCGAAACTCCCGGTGTTGCGCAGCAAAATAATTTTCCACCCGGTACGTTGGCATCATTAACTTCGTTGCCACAATCGGCTATTGTTGCGGCGAAGACCAAGATTTTATCAACGCTTCAACTGGCTTGCACTCAATCCATGCAGGGCTTTGACGCGGCTTATCAATTGACATTCTACGCCTCCATTGCGGCGCTGATTATGGCCGCGTTCCTGCCGGGCTGGCCCGGCAAGTGGGGTGGACGCGGCTCGACGCAAATCCGCGTAACGGAGTAGTTTGTTCGGGAACAATCTTAGCGGCGAAATATATCCAAGAAGCCAGCATAATCTACGCTGGCTTCTTGGATTGCTAGGATTTTTATTGTGCGTCCCCGGTGGGATTCGAACCCACAACCTACTGATTCGAAGCTAGTCCGAGATTTGTGTATTATGTATATCTGGCATTATAGCATCTATTCAGTGGCACATTTGGTGCGTTTATTGTCCAATACGTTTACTATTTCCATAGCGTCTTTTGCGGTAGCTGTCAGGTAGCTGTCAAATCGCTGTAACTGAAACTCACGTAATAAGATGGTATACCAATGCCAAAAAGCAGAACACTGAATAAAACTGAGTGCAGTTTTTACAAATCATTTCCTTTGTTGCTGCTGTCCATCTTTGTAGAATATCAAGGCTTGCGCCAGATAATCCCTCACGCTTTGCAGCGACATTGATCCGAACTGACTTCTCAATTGTCGGCAGCCGACAACTGCGTATGGATGAATTCTATAAACCTAGAGCGGCGCTTGGTCACGCCGACGCGCCGACATCATTAGAGTTACATTCATATATTAGCTGTCATCCAAGGATATGCATCATCCAAAGTAGATAACATTCTGGTCCTATTATTCTTGGCTCCTATGCGGAATTATGGTGAAATCTGTGAACTCCTTTCTTGCATCCGCGTTGTGAGCACAGTTAGCATAGCTTGACAAAGTTTTTCGCGGCAAGGCTAGGTGCTCAAGGTGGGCACTTCCAGGCAAGGCGCGGGCAGGTGTGGCAAGGAGGAGTCGCCTCAATGTCTGGGACCGGAGGTTGAATGCCGCGGAAACAATGGAGCAACTAAATATCCAAGCGGTATGTAATTAATTTGAAAGCTTTTTTCCACTTTGTACAAGAAGTTAGGGTATACAATCGAGATAAATCAAGTCTTCATCCTAGCCAAAAACTGGCCAATAATAGAACCCATATTATGAGAAACGATCAAAAGGCAAATGATTGGTTCAAGCAGGGCAATAGCCATTACGAAGCGAAGCGCTACGAGGAGGCTCTGCGCTGTTATGAGCAGGCTGTAAATCTGGACTCGGGAAACAACCATGCTTGGAATAATAGAGGTCTCTGCTTAGCAGAACTAAATCATCATACAGAAGCTACTTCTTGTTTTGCCAAGGCTTTGCAGAATGATCCAAAGAATGTGGCTGCATGGTGCAATTTAGGCATCAGCCTCGATGCTCTTGGCCGGAATGAAGAAGCGCTGCAATCCTTTGACAAAGCTTTGAACCTGGAAGCAAAGCATTCGATCATTTGGGAAAGGAAAGGGAACACTCTTCGTAGTCTAGGCCGCCGTGAAGATGCTATCACTTGCTATGACGCCGCTGTGAAAC
>JBAUMB010000312.1:0-24765 GCA_049578465.1 Anaerolineales bacterium | reverse complement strand
AGTTAAATCGCGGACGAGATGAGCATCACGCGAAAGAATAATCAGATATCTAATCTCAATGCGAACGCGATCTCGGAGGTATGCAAATTCCGAAAAGTATTCGCGCAGTGATTCGGTTTCATGAACATAACGTCCATCAAGCGGAGAAAGAACCAGCAATTCGTCAGACATTTGGTTGAGTGGATTTCATTATAGCATTGTGGGAATGAGAAGCGCGCCATATAATCAGCGCGGTTTGTTGCTGGTTGCCATTGAAGGAGATCGCTTTGAAAATTTTACCCGATGTAGCCTTGACGTACGACGACGTTTTGCTTGTGCCGCAATATTCGGATGTAGCCTCGCGCCGCAAACTTTCCACGCAAACCAAATTGACGCGCAAGATTGTTTTGCAAGCGCCGATTATCTCTGCCAATATGGATACCGTGACCGAAAGCGAAATGGCGATTACTATGGCGCGCGAAGGCGGGATTGGAATCATCCATCGCTTTATGACGATCGATGAACAGGTACGACAAATCGAGCGTGTTAAAAAGGCTGAATCATTTATTGTAGATAATCCCATCACGTTGACCGTCTCGCACACGGTTGGCGATGTAAAGAAGATTGTCGAAGAAACATATACGGGCGGAATTTTGGTTTTGGATAGTGACCGACATCTGGTCGGCATAATTACCACGCGTGATCTTTTATTTGAAAAAGACAATCGCAGATTGCTCTCGGAAATCATGACGCGTGATGTGGTGACTGCTCCGCGCGAAACTACTTTGGAACAAGCTGAAAAAATTCTTCACCAACATCGTATCGAGAAATTACCGCTGATTGATTCGAATGGCAAATTGGCCGGTCTCATTACATTGAAAGACATCATGAAGATTTCCGAATATCCCAAAGCGACAAAAGATTCGCGCGGGCGATTGGCGGTCGGCGCGGCAGTGGGAGTAAAGTCAACGGAAATTAAACGTGTCGAACGATTGCTCGAAGCAGGCGCGGATTGCATTGTTGTTGATATTGCTCATGGCGATTCAAAACTCGAGATGGACGTTATCCAAGCCATTCGTAAACAATTTGCATCCGCACAAATTATCGGCGGCAACGTTGCCACCGCAGAAGGCGCGCAGAGATTGATCGATGTTGGTGTGGATGCCGTTAAGGTCGGCGTTGGCCCTGGTTCAATTTGCATCACGCGCATTGTGGCGGGTGCGGGTGTGCCGCAATTAACAGCTGTGATGAATTGCGCGGCGATTGCGCGTCCGCAAAATATTCCAATCATTGCGGATGGCGGCATTCGCGCGTCAGGCGATCTGGTCAAGGCGCTGGCGGCCGGCGCGTCCGCAGTCATGATCGGCAGTCTGCTGGCTGGCACGGATGAAAGCCCCGGATTGTTGATGACGCGCAAAGGTCATCGTTATAAAGTTTCGCGCGGCATGGCATCACTGCAAGCCAACGTGGCGCGCAAGGTCCGCGAGGGTGAAGGCGAGATCACGCAGGAAGAGATCGAAGATTATGTGTCCGAGGGAGTCGAGGCGGCGGTTCCATATCGCGGCTCTGCGCGCGAAATGTTAAATCAACTTATCGGCGGGTTGCAATCAGGCATGAGTTATACCAACGCGCATACAGTGGATGAACTTCACGAGAAGGCGGTCTTTACCCGCATCACGGATGTTGGACTCGCTGAATCTCGCCCGCATGATGTAGAAGTGATGTGATTTAAGAAGGTGAGAATAAACAATACGCCTCCTGCGCGGACTATGAGCGGGAGGCGATTTAATTTAATTTGATCTGCGCTTATGGCCTGATTACAACCATCAGGAACAAAATGCTGGCGATCAACGTTCCGACGAAAATGATGGCCGGCGCGGGATTATTATCGTCCACCGACTCTTTGCGGATTTCTGCAATCGAGTCAAAGCCCAACAGCCGCATCCCAACAACGACAAACAATGCCGCGATCAATGCGATGATCGGTCCCCAGAACGCGATCATGCTGATGATCTTCGGCAGGACGGTGGAAAAACTTTTCCACGAGTCAGGTGCAATGACATATGATATTGCTTGCCCAACGATCAGCGCACCGAGCAAGATGATTAATGGAAGAAAGCGATTTGGTTTAGTGTTCATGTGATCTCTCCATAAAAGCTAGAATTTGATATCCGATTGTTGAATCTTAAAACCTTTCCAAAGCGTATCCAACCCGCCGCTTCCGCCGGATTGATAATCCTCGACGGCTAATACGTCGGTGCCATTATCAGCGTGGATGAAGCGGCCTACTGATCCTGGGCTGATTTGTGTGCCCTCGCCGTCGCAGTATTCGATGCGAAATTTGCCGATGTCTTCTATTTTCCAATTCTCATTGGCATAACGAAAGCGAACGTCAGCCGTTTGATTCGACATGGCAAATTGCCGGGCATAAGGAGCGAAGTCGCGGTTGATATCCATATCGGTTAGAGGCGAATGTGAGTCGAACAGATAGAAGCGGCTTTGCCAGTTGAGGAGAAACAGATCTTTATCGAGAGTCAGACCGACGAAGTATGTGCCGGTCGTGGTCCACGGAACGTTGGGTCCTCCGCTTGCCTGCCACAATTCACCATAATATAAACGACGATGAATGGTGAGAGTCAACTCGCCTTGTTTTGGATGAGTCACTCGGATGGACTGCCCGACTTGCGTATCGCCAAAGTTGGCAGGTTGAGGCAGGTCAATCAGCGGCACAAGCGATGAGCCGCAGTAATTGCATTTCTTATCCGTAGGGCGGATGGCCGCGCCGCAGGATGGACATTTGAGATCTTTTGGAATATTGATCGAAGACATTTTATCCGCCAATGTTGGAGTGATCGCTACAGGCGCATTCGCCGCCGAGGCAATATGAGGCCGCGTCATGTTGATGCCCGCATTTTGCCTTCTGAGAATGTGGATGCCGCTAGAATAAAAATAAAACGCAAGCCATAATGCCAAAATGCCGGTAAAGGTCGGAGAGACAAAACTCAGACCGCATAAAAAGATCAGCGCGATTAAACCGAAGATGAGGTCGGATGAATTTTGAGTGTTTTGCGCGGTTCTATTCATCGTGATGTTATCCTACCAACTTCCGCTATCTCCGCCACCATCATCTCCCCCGCCGCTGTCATCGCCGCCCCAACTTCCACTATCACTACCGCCGCTGCCCCAACCGCTGCTGTCGCTTCCACTCCCGTTATCCCAACTATTGCTTCCGCTTCCGCCGTTGCTCAGCCAGTTTGATCCGCTGCCGATAAAGAACCACGAGCCAGCGCTAGCGGCACTAGCCCCGCCTGATCCGAGTGAAGACAGAGCGTTTGAGCCGACACAACTATAGATTGCCAATAAGATGGCAAGCAGTGCGATGACGAATCGAGGGAAGGCGCGTCCAAATGGATTCATGGTTCCTCTGGCGAATTTGCCAATGAATGGATGGAGTATACAGAATCTTGATGAGTTTGTCTATATTCGATGAGAGGAAATAAAACAGGTTAAAGTATAATCGAACATATGGCTGAAAATCGAAATCGTTCTGTGGATCCCGAGGCGAAACCGGATGACCGCGTCGACAATGCTTTGCGTCCGCAGAAGCTGGCGGAGTTAATTGGGCAGGATCAGGTCAAGGAGAATCTTGGTATTCTGATTGCCGCGGCGCGCGGGCGTGGCGAAGCCTTGGATCACGTTTTGTTTTATGGCCCGCCGGGTTTGGGAAAAACCACCTTGGCGCATGTCGTTGCCAACGAAATGGGCGTCAATATCAAAATCACATCGGGTCCTGCGATTGAACGCGCCGGAGACTTAGCCGCCATCCTGACCAACTTGCGCGCCGGCGATGTGTTGTTCCTTGACGAAGTTCATCGCCTCGGGCGCGCGGTCGAAGAGATTTTATATCCCGCCATGGAAGATTTCGCGCTGGATATTATCATCGGGAAGGGCCCGTCGGCGCGATCCATTCGATTGAAACTGCCGCGCTTTACCGTGGTCGGCGCGACGACGCGACTGGCATTGGTCACTGCGCCGCTTCGAGCGCGGTTCGGCGCGGTCTATCGCTTGGATTATTATGATTTGGAAGCGATGAAAGCGGTGGTCACGCGCGCCGCGAAGTTGTTGGATGTTCATATCGATAAAGGCGGCATCGAAGAAATTGGTCGGCGCGCACGCGGCACGCCGCGCGTTGCGTTGCGTTTGTTGCGACGAGTCCGCGATTATGCTCAAGTCCGCTCAGATGGAACGGTCACGCAAAAGGTCGCGAAGGAAGCGCTTGATCTTTTGCAGGTTGATCCGCTTGGGTTGGATGATGTGGATCGACGTGTGCTGAAAACCATCATCGAAAAATATAACGGCGGACCGGTGGGATTGAATACAATTGCCGCATCCATCAGCGAGGAACAGGATACGATCATGGATGTGGTCGAGCCATATCTTTTGCAATTGGGATTTTTGGATCGCACGCCGCAAGGACGCGTTGCAACGAAAGCCGCATACGATCATTTGGGAATCACATACACTGAGCAAGGTCAGGCAAGACTTTTATAAGTTAGGGCTGTAGATGGAAAACATCGCTCGTTATTTTATGATTGGCGGAATAATATTATTCTTGATCGGCGGAGGAGTTTATTTCGCCGCGAAGTTCGGTATTCCGCTCGGACGTTTGCCCGGCGATATTCACATCCAAAATGGAAACTTCACTTTTTATTTTCCGCTGGCAAGTTCGATTTTGATTTCGGTTATATTGACGATTATTCTTAATATCATCGTCCGATTCTTTCGCAAATAGGAGCTTGCGTAATGTTTATTCTTATTCTCGGCCTTCTCATCATCGCGGGCTTCTTTTTTCTCGAAACTCGCCTGCGCAGTGGCGGCGAAGCAAAAAGCTGGCAAGCAGGTAAATTTGATCAGCGCAGTACGATGTTCATCTTGATTGCTTATTTTGTTTGCGCGGTCGCGTTGATTTCTTCATCACTTCTTGATAATTTAAATATTGCTTTACTTCCTCATTGGGTAGGCTGGCTGGGAATTGTCATTGCGCTCGCAGGTTTCGGATTGCGTATATGGTCGATGAGCGTGTTGGGAAAGTTTTATACGCGCACCTTGAAGGTGACGGAGAATCAATCCATCGTTCGCGCGGGACCTTATCGCTTCATCCGTCATCCCGGTTATCTCGGTTCGATCCTGATTTGGTCAGGCGTTGGTGTCTCGACTACGAATTGGATTGTGTTATTAATCGTATTGATTGTTATGTTTAGCGTTTATAGCTATCG
Organism: Anaerolineales bacterium; assembly: GCA_049578465.1. Taxonomy (GTDB): domain Bacteria; phylum Chloroflexota; class Anaerolineae; order Anaerolineales; family Villigracilaceae; genus Fen-1038. The sequence continues at coordinate 19,510 of JBAUMB010000312.1, read as the reverse complement.
AATCCAAAGCGAAGAGAAGATGCTTCTCTCCACGAATGCAGATTATGCAGACTATCAGAAACATACAAGAAGATTGATCCCACTGATTTATTGATTGGTATCCTATGAATTCCACTCACTCATCCCTCCGCTCACGTTACGAAGAACTTAAAACTGAAATCAATCAGCATAATTATCGGTATCACGTGCTCGATGCGCCGGTCATCAGCGATGGTGAATACGATAAGCTGATGAATGAACTCAAGCGAATCGAATCCGAACACGCGGATTGGATCACGCCTGATTCGCCGACGCAACGCGCGGGTGCCAAAGCGGCTGACCGTTTCGAGAAAGTCCGCCATCCCGCGCCGATTCTGAGTCTCGCCAATGCTTTTGGCGCGGACGATGCACGGGCGTGGTATGAACGAGTTAAGAAACTCGATGAACGCGTTGCTGCTGCAAAATTTGTCGTCGAGCCGAAGATTGACGGTTTATCAGTCGTCCTGCATTACCGCGATGGAGTCTTCGTGCAAGGTGCGACGCGCGGCGATGGGGAAGTGGGCGAAGATATCACTGGTAACTTGCGGACAGTGAAAACAATTCCGTTGAAGATACCGGTCAGTGATAAATCATCGGTCGTAAGTGTTCCAAAATATTTGGTCGTGCGCGGCGAAGCATTTATTCCGATCAAAGAATTTGAAGAACTGAATCAACAGCTTGAAGAAGCTGGCGAGAAAACTTATCTTAATCCGCGCAACACCGCGGCGGGTTCACTGCGACAACTTGATCCAACATTGACAGCTTCGCGTCCGCTAACGCTGCTCGTGTATCAAATCGTTTATTCCGACGGCGGAAAAATTCCAACATCACAATGGGAATTGCTTCAATATCTAAAGTCGTTGGGCTTTCCAATCACCGACGTTGCCAAGCGATTCGATGATATTGAGTCTGCGATTGCTTATACTGAAACTTGGAACACGCGCCGTGATGAATTGAGTTACGAAGCGGATGGCATGGTTATCAAGATTGATGATTTAAATCTCGCCGCGGAACTTGGTATTGTCGGAAAAGATCCGCGCGGCGCAACCGCATTTAAATTTCCAGCGCGCGAAGTGACCACGAAGTTATTAGATATCCGCGTCAGCGTGGGGAGAACCGGCGTCTTGATTCCGAATGCGGTGCTCGAGCCGGTCGAGATCAACGGTGTGATCGTTGAGCGCGCCACATTACACAACTTCGATTACATCGCTGAGAAAGATATCCGTATCGGTGATCGCGTGCTGGTCAAGCGCGCCGGTGAAGTCATTCCGTATGTAATCGGACCGGTGGTGGCTGTACGCATCGGCAAGGAAAGAAAATACAAGCCGCCGCAAGTTTGTCCGGTGTGCGAACAGCCCGTGGAACATTTTGAAGGCGAAGTGGCGTGGTATTGCGTCAATGCGGCGTGCCCCGCGCAACTCCAACGGAACATCGAGCATTTCGTTTCGCGTGGCTCGATGGATATCAATGGGCTTGGATTTAAGATCGTTGAGAAATTGATTGACAGCGGCGCGATCAAAGATGTTGCGGATATTTATACACTGACGCGCGAATCGATTCTCGAAGCCGTCACGAAAAAAGATCGCAAGACCGAAAAGGAACCGCCCGGCAAGATTGCTGATAATTTATTGGCGGCAATTGCCGAATCGAAGAATCAATCTTTGCCGCGTTTGATCACAGCATTGGGAATGCGCGGCGTGGGAGAAGTTTCGGCGCGCGACCTTGCGAGTCACTTTGGAAATTTGGATGCACTGTCCAAAGCCAATGCTGACGATTTGCAACAAATCGAAGGTATTGGTCCAAACATCGCCGAAGCCATCGTGGATTGGTTCAAGCGACCGGCGAATCAAAAGATATTGAAGAAGTTGAAAGCGGTTGGTTTATGGCCGTTAGAGCAGGGGAAAAAGCAAAAGGGTGAAGGCAGGTTAAATGGATTGACCTTTGTCGTCACCGGCACTCTTCCAACTTTTTCGCGCGAAGCCGCTAAAGAATTTATTGAATCAAATGGCGGCAAAGTGACCGATAGCGTCAGCAAGAAGACCAGTTATCTTGTGTTGGGCGCGGAGCCCGGCTCAAAATTCGAGAAAGCCAAGTCGCTGGGCGTGAAGATTATTGAGGAGGAGGAATTGAAAAAGTTGGTAAAACAATGAACGACATCTTTATCAAATGGTTTATGTCTTTCAACCTCTTTCTCCTCCGCATCAGCCGCGGACGAATTGGAAGCAAGCTTGGCATTTTGCTTTTGCATACCACTGGTCGCAAATCGGGACAAGAGCGCGTCATCCCGATTGCGTATTTTGAGTACGAAGGCAAATATCTGATCGTTGCATCGAATTGGGGAAAAGATAAAAATGCAGATTGGTATTTGAATCTAAAGAAACAGCCGCGCGCCGCGCTCGAAATCAACGGGAAAAGAATCGAAGTCCAAAGCCGCGAAGCGATGGGCGAGGAATATGATCGGCTGTGGAAATTCGCGACTGAAAAACATCCGCCGTATATAGATTATCAAAAGATGACGGCGCGTCACATCCCGATTATCATATTTGAATCTGTTTGACAGTTCATCCCCAAAAGACTAAACTTGGGCAAGTTATTTTTAGGAGTCAAACATGGATTTCAATACGGATGATAGTGTCTCGGCCCGCGTCAAGGTTTTTACTGAGCGCGTGGCGATGGCAAAAGCCAACGATCTTTATTTTTACAATCAGCCCATCGAAGAATTGCGCGGCGGCGCAAAGGTTTTGGTGCACGGCCGCGAAATGGGCATGTATGCCTCTTATAGTTATCTCGGATTGATCGGGCATCCGCGCATCAATGAAGCCGCGAAGAAAGCGGTTGATAAGTTTGGAACCGGAACAAATGGCGTCCGCATGTTGGCTGGGACCTTGACGGTTCACACCGAACTCGAAGAGACGATTGCCGCATTCAAACATACCGAGACGGCGATTACGTTCACTTCGGGTTATGCCACCAACCTGACTGTTATTTCGGCTTTGATGGGACGCGGCGATTATGTGTTATCCGATAAATTGAATCACGCTTCCATCGTGGACGGATGTTTGATGTCAGGCGCAGAATTCCGCCGCTTCAAACACAACGATATGGAAGATTTGGAACATCGGCTTCAACAAATCCCGGATGGCGCGGCAAAAATGGTCGTCGCTGACGCGGTCTTCTCGATGGACGGCGATGTGATCGATCTGCCAAGCGTAGCCGCCATCTGCAAAAAGTATGGCGCGTATCTGATGATCGATGAAGCGCATTCAGTCGGTGTGCTTGGCAAAACCGGCCGCGGAATCGAAGAGCACTTCGGACTCGATAACGTGATCGACATCAAGATGGGAACGTTGAGCAAAACCATTCCTTCGGTTGGCGGATACATCGCTGGCAATAAGGAATTGATCAACTATCTGCGTAACCACAGCCGCGCCTATATGTTTTCTGCGGCATTGCCGCCCGCGCAGACTGCCGCGGCCAATGAAGCCTTCAAAGTTATTTTGGATGAGCCTTGGCGCGTCGAGAAACTGCGACAGAATGGGGAGTTATTCATTAGCGGACTCAAGTCTGCGGGATTGGATACTTTGCTGACCACGACCGCGATTGTCCCGGTGTTATGCGGTTCGGATGAATTGGCTTTTACCATGACGCGTGAAGTACAGCATCACGATGTGTTTGTCTTGCCCGTCGTTTCTCCGGCCGTAGCGGAAGGCTTGTCACGACTGCGCGCTACAGTCACCGCCGCGCATGAGTCGAGCGAGATCGAACGCGCCATTGATGTGATTGCAACTGCCGGAAAACAAATCGGGATTATTTAATAAACTGACGGTCACTGCACAAAGTGGCCGTCAGTGGTTTCTACCAGCCACGTACTGATTTCGGTTTGACTCGAATCGCGACCGAATATTTGTTGCCCATCTCTTCAGACGACATTTCCAAGTCTGTTATACCAGTTTTATATTTTTTGACATAGGCAGGGACTTCATGCGGAGATGGCCCGTTCCAATCAAGAGTCGCCTCGCCCGCGAAAACAATCACATCCTGCTCGCCTTTTGCATCGGCGGTATTGAAATGCAAAGCAACATTCTTATGCTTCTTTATATGCCGCACTTTATATGCTTTCGGTTCGCTAAAGATCAGAACAGAATCGTTATCCCAGATAAACCACACCGGCCGCGGTTGAGGCGTGAGATTTGAGTCAGTGGTGGTGAGCCAAATAAAATAATCTTCTTCAAGGTGACGCTTGACAATTTTTCCGAAATCAGAAGTGAAGTCAATCATTGTGAATCCCTTCGATAAATAGTTTATGTTTCGAACATCATACCACGTGTGATAAACTCTAAATATGCCCACTGTAATTCTCAAGCCCGGACGCGAAAAATCTTTGCTTCGCCGCCATCCTTGGATTTTCTCCGGCGCGATTCAACAAGCGGATCAGAACATCGCTTCCGGCTCGACCGTCGATGTTCTTTCCTCAAAGGGCGAATTCCTCGCTCGCGGCGCGTACTCACCCAGCTCGCAAATCCGCCTCCGCGTATGGACGTTTGAAGATGAAACCGTTGATGCAGAATTCTTCCGCAACCGAATCCGTTCGTCACTCCAAACTCGAAATTTGATTTTCAACTCACGAGATACAAATGCAATTCGTTTGATCTATGCTGAGTCGGACGGCATCCCCGGTCTGATTGTAGACCGTTATGATGATGTTCTCGTCCTTCAATCCCTGACGGCTGGCTCTGAATATTGGAAAGAAACCATCGCTGATATTCTGCTCGAAGAAACCGGCTTGAAAAATATTTACGAACGCTCCGATGCCGACGTGCGCGAGCTCGAAGGATTACCTTCTAAAGTGGGAATTCTGCGCGGTACGATTCCTGAATCACGAATCACGATTACCGAATTTGGTTTGAAATTTCTCGTTGATATTGAACATGGACATAAAACCGGTTTTTATCTCGATCAACGCGCAAATCGTCAGCGAGTGCGCACCATGACAAAAGATAAAGATGTGTTGGATTGTTTTTGTTACACCGGCGGATTTACGGTCAACGCATTAGCTGGTGATGCAAAATCAGTTTTGTGCGTTGATACTTCATCGGATGCCTTGAATCTTGCGCGCCAAAATATTGAATTGAATAAATTGCCGGTTGAGAAAGTTCAATTCCTTGAAGGTGACGTATTTCAAGTCTTGCGAAAATTCCGCGATGAAGCTCGTAGCTTCGATATGATCATTCTCGATCCGCCCAAGTTCGCTCCGACCGCCGCACAAGCCGAGAAAGCCGCGCGCGGTTATAAAGATATCAATTTATTGGCGTTCAAGTTGTTACGTCCAAATGGAATCTTGTTCACGTTTTCTTGTTCGGGTGGAATCGATTCAGCGTTGTTTCAAAAAATCGTGGCAGGCGCCGCTCTCGACGCAGGAGTCGATGCGCAGATCATCGAACATCTTTCGCAGGCGAGCGATCATCCCATCTTATTGCATTTCCCGGAAGGGTTTTATCTTAAAGGATTAGTTTGCCACAAGAATGCCTAGTGTCCGCAAGACCTGTTAACCGCAGGTGGCATTCGCTATGTTCTACGGAACCGTTTTTGTTTGCTTTTTTATCCACTCAAATATATCTTTCATTGCAACTCTTAATACATTCTGAGATAATGAACAAGTATCTTGGTTTGGATAAAAATCCAATTTCAGTTGTTCTTTTGGGTGTATTATGTTGCGATATAAACGCAAACTTTTACTCTGTTCTTTTGCGTGAAGTGTTATCCACTTACATTCATAAGCAACATTAATTAGGCTTTCAAGATGCCATTCTTCAAAGGGCAGAGATTTGCCACGACCATCAGTCATTTTGCTTTTAGCGTTCCCAGCAATTTGTGGAAATCTATAACACACATCAATCAGAACACCTTCTAAAATACTTCCCAGTAAAACAGTTGAAGAAAGATAGGCGTCAGCCCTTATTGCCCTTTCGCTTTCAGCCCATCTTTCTTCTAGTAATGCTGCCAGCTCTGGCTTGGATACTATTGCATGAAAACCAAGCGGCGGAATATGTGTTCCCCAAGCATTTTCAAATTCTTTTAATAAGATTTCAGCATCAGGTTTTATGTCCTCATCATCGAAATACTGAAACGTTACCAATAGAAAGCCAGTCTCTTTATACTCAAATATAAATGATACTTCGCTAATATCGGCTGGCTTATTGCTAACATTCCAATAAATTTTTTGCATCCCATCCTCTAAAGTCATGGAATGCAAAAAGTGACTTTTACCATTTGGAGAATGCCAATCTTGAAGCCATCCCTTTATTTCGGAGAAGGTTCCTTTTACGGGTATTTTTTTCTGAATTTGTTCCATGAGTGTTGTTGCACCTTCATAACTTCTGAACTAATGATTATATCTATGGCTAATTACTTTTGAGCTGGCTGTAATCTTATCATCTTACTTTGAAAGATCGCGTACCGTTGAATCCATATCTGCAAGAGTCGCCGCGATGCGACCCGCCGGAATGTTCTGGCGAAAGATATCGGTAAAGCCATCTCCCAACATAATCCGAACGATGCGCCACGAATCCAACTGCGGCTGGATTTCTGCGTTCGGCAAAAGAGCCAGCGCCGCGCTCCATTGCGGATGAGTGCTGCTATAATCTTTGAGCATATCCATGGACGAGGCTCGCAGAGGAAACAAGCCCAAGGCTTCGACCCATTTAGCTTGGTTCTCCGGCGATAACATCCAGCGCACAAAAAGCCATGAAGCCAATTGCTGTTCGGGCGTGGACTTCAACACAATATACGATGAGCCATAAATAATTAATCCGCTTTGTGCGTTGCCGGGGAAAGCCAACACTGTCCATTGATCTGAATTATTCGCTGCGGCAAACGCGCGCGATTGATCGGATAGATCTTCGAGGCTTCCAGTAGAAAACAACGCTTTGCGATTTGCAAACGCGTCATCAACGCTGGACGAATCTGTTGTCGTCCATGCACACCCATCGTCATGAAGTTGTGCAACAAACGTCAGCGCGGCAATATTATTCGGGGTCAAAAAACGATAACCGTTTCCGTTCAGCACGCCGCCGCCAAACGCCGTCAACCACGAGAGCGCGGTCATCGCTTGCGTATCTATCAACCATCCGCCCATGCTGTCATTCGATTTATCTTTATCTTTCAACATCGAGGCATGCGCCGCGCAGGCTTGCGCGCGAAAATCGTCACTGGTTACGGGCGCGGAATTAAACCCAAGTTCACGCGCCCAGCTCACGTCATAGAGAATGAAGCGTGCTGAACGTTCTGCCGGGATTCCCAATCGCTGTCCGTTAATCTCATCTTGATTCCAAAAAACCGATGGAATATCTTTGACATCGGCATCGCTTAATCCATATTGAGGATCGCTCACGTAATTTGTCAGATCAACCACATTGCCATTCGCGTTCCACGATAATTCATATTCGGGCAGACCAATCACGAGTTGAGGTTGATTGGTCGTTGATAATGAAGTCCCGACGTTTTGAAATAATTCGTTGTAATCGTATTGGCTGGTGGATTGAACGATGATGCCCCATTGATTCGTTTTATTGAAATCGTCCACCTGCGATTGAAATAGATTTGCTTCAACGCCGACCCATGGATGCCAGACTTGAATCGTGATGCCTTTAAGCGATTCTTCCGCGACGTTGATCTGGCTCACCGCTTGTGGGGTGATCGTCGGCTGAGGGGTGACCGAGGCTTGCGCTGACGGCGTTGCCGTTAAATGAATCGGTGTAGGCTGACAAGCCGCGAGCAATAACAAAAATAAAATTGAAAAGCCGCGGCGAACAATCATAATCCGCTGAAGACTGCAAATGGCACCGGAGTGAACGTCAGTAGGAATATGATAATGACCAACACCGCAATCGCGCGGCGGCGCGAGTCAAGCTGTGTGATTTGATCGAGCGGCTCGGCGTGGACGCGTCCCAGCCAAAGCAGAAGCACAGCCCAAAGCCACCATCCGCTCCAAAAAATGCCGAGTAGAATCATGACTCCCCAAATAAACGGGAAAAGCTTTTTGGCAGAATCACCAAACAGCGAATAGATCAAATGGCCGCCATCCAATGTGCCCGCCGGAATCAAATTCAGCGCGGTCACAAGCAATCCAGCCCAACCTGCAAAAGCAATCGAGCTGACGAAGACATCGGTGGCGCCATTCGGAATAGGCTGGCCCGTGAAGAAGTATTTCAGCCAGTATAGCCCGAATGTCATTCCATGCAGACTGATTGGCGCAGGTAGAAATTTGCCAAACATAAAATATTTTGCAAGCAGATAGAGCAGTGAGTTTCCTTCCTCTTCGATGACTCCATTAATCGGTGAGATGACTGCAAGATGGGAAAGCGATAAGCCATAGAACAAAACTGGAATTGCGACGATGATGCCAGCCAATGGTCCAGCCACACCGATATCGAATAACACGCGCTTATTCTTCGGTGTACCTTGCATCAGAATCGCAGCGCCCATCGTGCCAAGCGGCGGAAATGGCATCGGTATAAAGTAGGGCAGGGTCGCGGCGGTTTTATGATGGCGACTCATGAAATAGTGACCGAACTCGTGCGCTAAAAGAATCGACATCAAGCTCAAGGCATAGGGCCAGCCACTAAGCAGAGTCTTGAAGACGGCGATGACCTGCCCTAAAATTCCGGGGAGAGTTGGCGTCACAAATTGTTCAGCGCCGACCAGCATCACACTCAATACAGTGAGAATGAAAAGAACAATATTGATGGAGACCCGCGTCGGTTTGGGATCCGGTTTCTTCGGCGCCAGAAAGACTAGCTGTTGACCGTGATCCAACCGAAACAAAGGCGTGATGTCGTAAGGTTTAAGGGAGTCCGCTAATTGGTCGTAGGCGGAAACGGAATCTTCGGAGATCAGATGTCCGCGATAACGCGCAATCGCACCTTGAGCTGAATCGCCCATCATAAAATCTTCAATTTGGAAAACGCGTGAAACGAGACTGTTTAGGATTTCAATTTCAGGAGTTGGCATTTGAACCTTTATCAGACAAAATTAATTAACTCGGATCAAGCGGGAGTGGATGGGAGTCGAACCCACCGCGGCCCGCAACGCGACCCGCCACAGGTTTTGAAGACCAGGAAGCCCGCCGGGACATAACCACTCCCACCGACAAGCATAATCGAAGCAGATGAGATTAGCAAGCCATGAAATGTGAGCTTTAGATTCTATTAAGCAATCCAGTAATAATTAACCCAGCCGGCAAAGTAAATGATCTGCAGAGCAAAGAAAACAGCGATTGTAAAATCGTACCATTTTCCGCGCTTGAGTTTATTGCCGAGAAAAATAAAGATCGGAAAAGCAACCAATAGGTAGCGCGAGATCGAGACCAATAATCCTGTGGAGAGTGCGAGAAGAATCATCAGCAAAGCAAAAATTCCGTAAGCTTTAATTTGCCACTTCCAAAGTATGTAAAGACTACAGATAAAAAATATGATGGTCAATACGAGATCGATTTTGAAAACATCCAGCGCGGGACCCCTCAAATTTTGGAACAGATCTAAATATGTGCCCGACTGAATCCTGCCCCAAGCGGTCATCGCATCGAAAAAAGCAAAGGGCTGACCCGATACGCGATATAGTTCATAAAAGTGGGACAGCAATGCAAGAGGCGCAAGCAGAAACCATAAAATGGATAGGCGAATGTTTTGCAACTTCCATTGTTTCTTTTCCATATATAACCATGCCAGTGCAAACACGGGAACAATGCCGGTCGACTTAGTGATGATGATCAAAGCTGAGCAGATTCCGGTCCAAAACCATTTCTCTTGCAATGCAAAAGTAAAACCGAGCAAGATCAGAAATAAAAATAAACTCTCCGGATAAAATGCTGAAAAGAAGAAACTGACCGGAAAAACGATTAACAATCTCAGCGTGCGGTGCGCCGTATCTTCGTCAAAGCCCAACGAAGAAATAATCAAACGATAAAGCAACGCGGCTGAAGCAAGAAAGAAAAGATTCGAAAGTAAAAGCCCAATGAAAATGTATAAACTATCAGGCAATGTGACGCCAATCCATCCCACGCTTTTGACGAGGTATGGATAGAGCGGGAAGAAAGCTAAATTGCTATAAACGGTTTTTAGATTGGCAGAAGCTTGATAACCGGTTTTGATAATGGAGAAATACCACTTCGAATCCCAGCGCGTGAAAATATCGAGCGGAAAAATGCGCGTGAGGAAATATCCGCGCTTGAAATAATTCAAATAACTTGGGTTGGATAAATAATTCCCGGATACAAAATACGCGACCAAGATCCAAATCGCGCGCGTGACAAGAAATGGGAATAAAATAGCATTCCAAAACCAATTGTGTGGCGCTTGAGGAATGGAAAAGTATTGTTTGAGTTGGTTCATAAGGAATAATTTGAAAATTATAACATTGCAAACAAAAAAGACTCCAACGAATGGAGTCTTCTGTCGGGGCGAGAGGATTTGAACCTCCGACCTCTTGCACCCCATGCAAGCGCGCTAGCCGGACTGCGCCACGCCCCGATGAACAAAATGAATTATAGTCTTATCATCGCTTTTTGACAACACAAGATGTCATTGCTTCGGGCAAAGAACGCCCTCGCAATGACGTTTCAACAAGTTATGATAAAATAAGAAACCCATTGGAGAGCTTATGATAGAAGTGATGATTGATAGTGTGCGCGTCAACCTGATGTCTCCGCAGAGATTAGTGATTCTGCGCGAAGTCGGATCGGATCGTTATCTCCCGATTTGGGTCGGGCAATACGAAGCCGAAATGATCACGGTCGGATTACAGGAAGTCGAAGTGAGCCGTCCGCTGACTCACGACTTGATGAAAAATGTCTTTGCCACCTTCAATGCCAAGATCAAACGCATCGAGATCATTTCCCTCAAGGAAGATATTTTTTACGGAAATATCATCGCTGAAGTTAACGGCAAAGAAATCAGCGTTGACTCGCGTCCATCCGATGCGATTGCACTTGCCGTGCGCGCTCATGCTCCGATCTTGGTGGATGAATCCGTGATGAAGAACGCCGGGATCATGCCCGAGGTGGATATGAAATCATCGGCGAGCGCGTCCGCTTCGAGTTCGGGAAAGACGCGGCCGATCGCACCCGTCGGCGACGTCAGCAGTGAACGATTATCCGTGTTCGAAGATTTTGTTGATAAGCTTGATTTCAATAAACTAGACGACAAGGATAAACCCGAAGATAATAGCGAAGACGATAAACCTGATAAGCCGAGCAAACCTAAAAAGCAATGACCGAATATTTTCCTGTTGAAGAATCCGCCGCCCCCGCCGCGCCCACGATCCCGCACAGCCGGGAAGCCGAAGAAGCCGTTGTAGGGGCGGTTTTGATTAACCCCGAAGCATATTACGACGTCGCCCAGTTTTTGCAGGCCGACGATTTTTACATTCATCGGCACAAATGGATTTGGGAAGCCTTCACCAGTTTACATGAGCAGCGCATCCCCATCGATCTTTTAACATTGACCGAAGAGTTGGATCGCAAGGGTCAGCTCGCCGAGATTGGCGGGCCGGCGTATCTGACCGCGCTGGTCAATCAGGTGCCATCATCGCTCAACGCCGAATCTTATGGGCGCATCGTTGAAGGTCACGCCGTACGCCGCAAGATGATCAATGCCGCGAACTCGATTGCTTCATTGGCATATAACGAAAGCTCGACCATTGACCATGTGATGGATGAAGCGGAAAAAGCAGTCTTCAATGTCAGCGAGCGGCGGCTCAAACACGATGTCGAGCCGATTTCCGTTGTATTGAGCGAATACTACGACCGCATCGATGATCTCGCCAAGCGCGATGAAGAAATTTTCGGCGTGCCAACCGGTTTCATTGATCTCGATAAGATGCTTGGCGGCTTACAGCAATCCGATCTGTTGATTATTGCCGGCCGTCCGGGTCAGGGTAAAACCGGTTTCCTGCTTTCGGTTGCAAAGAACGCCGCGCTGACTCATAAAAAACATGTCGCTATTTTCTCACTTGAAATGTCGAATGAACAAGTGGTGCAGCGATTGATCGCACAAGAAACAGGAATTGATTCACAGCGTCTGCGGACGGGTAAATTGCAAGAGAACGAATGGCCCTTGTTCACTCACGCTGTCGAAGTCATGTCGGACACGCACGTTTTCCTTGACGACACACCGGCCATCACACCGCTTCAAATCCGGACGAAATGTCGGCGCCTGCATCTTGAGCATCATCTCGACTTGATCATCGTGGATTATCTGCAGTTGATGGGCGGTGATACGCGCAACGATAATCGCGTGCAGGAAGTTTCCTATATCTCGCGCAATCTCAAAGTGTTGGCGCGCGAATTGAATGTGCCGGTGCTGGCTGCCGCGCAATTGAGCCGCGCGGTGGAGCAGCGTTCAGATAAAAAGCCTGTGCTTTCGGACTTACGCGAATCCGGTTCACTCGAACAGGATGCAGATATTGTGATGTTCATTTATCGTCCCGACCAATACGAGAAAGATACGGTCAAGCAAAATGTGGCGGAGATCATCATCGCCAAGCATCGCAATGGACCGGTTGGTAGTGTAGAATTGGTCTTCCGCAGCGCGCTGGCAAAGTTTGAGAATGCCGCGACAAGGATGTTCAACCCCAACGAGTAACGTCATTGCGAGGAGCAAAGCGACGAAGCAATCTTCTTGAAAAACGAGATTGCCACGTTGCCTGCGGCAACTCGCAATGACATGTGAAAAATGACTAACTTCAAAGGCTTTTCCGACTCAGAAACATTCACCCAACTTCCAGACTCGTTCTTCAGTCAGTTGTTGAATGAGGTTAATGATGTGGATGAGTTGAAAGTGACGTTGTATGCTATTTGGCGAATAGCTCACATGGATGGCCCATTCCGCTCGTTGTGTGAAACCGATTTCGACGCCAAAGATTTGGGTTTATCTGCGGAAGAAATTGCAATGGGATTGGAAAAAGCCGTCCAGCGCGGAAGCCTGCTAAAGTCACAGTACGAAGCGGATACATTTTATTTTTTGAATTCTCCGCGTGGACGCGCTGCGGCTGAAGCGTTTGCAAAAGGTAATTGGCGCGCGTCGGCACAAATAAAATCCGCACCGCCGGAACGTCCAAATGTTTTTAAGCTGTATGAAGAAAACATTGGTCCGCTCACGCCGCTGATCGCGGATGCGTTGAAGGATGCAGAACAAACTTATTTAGAAGAATGGATCGCTGAAGCAATCGAATTAGCTGTGAAGAATAATAAGCGTAACTGGAAGTATACTGAAGCAATTTTAAAGCGTTGGAAAGACCAAGGGAAAAGAAATGAAACAAAAGATCGACAAGACCCTATCAAAAATCCTGACAGATACACAGACAGCCAGTTCTCCGAATTCCTCAAACGAGATTAAGAGTCTGGTCAAAACGCTGGGTGATCCAAATTGTCCATACTGCCATGGTGTGGGATATGTGCGCGTGGATGTTCCGCTGGGACATGAAAAATTTGGCAGGCTTGAATCATGCATATGTCGCGCAAAAGATGTAGCGGAAGGAGCGCGTGAACGTTTGTTTGCATTGAGCAATCTGGATAGATTGAGCCATTTGAATTTTGAAAATTTCATTGCGTCTGGGAACAAGAAGGCAAAGTTCATGACGCCATTGGACATAGATAGTTTAAATAATGCGCTGGAAGTTTGTGAAGAATTTGCGCGTTTAAAAAATAAATGGCTCCTCCTTGAGGGTGGATATGGATGTGGCAAGACCCATCTTGCTGCCGCAATCGCGAACGACGCAGTGAATCATGGTACACCAACTTTATTTATCACTGTCCCTGATTTATTGGATTCGTTGCGCTTCGCGTATGCCGACCCCGAAACTACTTTTGAACAACGTTTTGAAGAAATCCGTAATGCGAGCTTGTTAATACTAGACGATTTTGGAACACAGAATGCAACAGCCTGGGCGCAGGAGAAGCTGTTTCAGATCATTAACTATCGTTACACCAACAAATTGCCTACTGTCATCACAACCAATTTAATGCTTGATGAAATTGAAGGACGAATCCGCTCACGATTACAGGATGATGAATTTGTGAAGCATGTAAGGATTAGCGCGCCTGATTATCGCAGACCAAACGAGACAAGTAATCCCGGTGCTTCAATTCTGTCTCAACCAGAAATTAAGGAAATGACTTTTTTGAATTTCCAGACGCGAGAAGATGAGGTTGGCAAAGTAATGCCTACAGTAACAATTGTCGAAAAGCAGGATAAATTTGGAAATAAGTATAAAGAAAAAGAAATTGCAAAAGTTGAAATTACACAACACGATATAAAAACTCTCGGCGAGGCATTTAATGCAGCTGTGGGTTTTGCGGAAGAGCCAGATGGCTGGCTGGCATTTCTAGGCCAATCATTTTGCGGAAAAACGCATCTTGCTGCAGCTATTGGGAATTATCGTATTGCATTAGGCGGACAGGCAATGCTTCTTGAAGTCTCCAGTTTGCTTGATTACTTGCGTCAGACCTTTGATGATAATTCCGATGTTTCATTTCACCGGCGCCTTCATGAAATTCGCACAACGCCTTTGTTAATTCTTGACGACTTAAAGGCAAGCAGCCGAAGTTCCAATTGGTCAGAGGACAAGTTATATAGTATTTTGAATTATCGTTATAATAATCAATTGCCTATAGTATTGACCTCTACATTGAATCTCGATTCCTTTGCTATTAGTTACCCAAGCTTATGCAATAAATTTCTTGATCCAGTAAAAAGTCATATTTATGAAATTGATATGCCTGCGTATCGTCGTATGGCAAAATCCAATAAAGCCGCTACGCGGAAGAAAACTAGATAAGTATACATCTACATTCGTTCTCGTTTGCTCGACACGCGTTTGTGCAAGATCATCAACATGACTGTCCCACCGTATCATGGGAAATCCAGCGGGCAAAAAACGAAAGCAAGATAATTTTTGTCTTCCCAAATCTTTATCAGCATGATAGACTTTTTTAAGTCAGCCTCTTAGGGCTGACTTTCTTTATCCATATCAACCTGAAGACGGAGCATAATTTATGGGTTCTATGCAAATTATATTGTTGAGCGCGAATGCCAGCTTTACTATTTACTTCAGCTTATCCTTAGGGCGAATCAAAAAGATATCAGAACGCAAATGCATATAGTTAGCCACAAGATTTTTATGAAAACCGTTTTCAATTCTTTAAGACAATTTGTGCCGGTATTGCTATTAATCATTGCGAGCCTCAGCATTGCAGGTATTCTGGTTTGGCAGGGACTCGCCGCTGGCGGGAATCCTGATCCGACGACTGCCAATATCAGTCATTGGGCGGCTATTATCTACACAGCAGTTCTTGTCTTCCGAGAAGGTCTGGAATGCATCATAGTACTTGCTGCCATCACCGCCAGCTTTGTCGGCGCGAACCAGCCCTATCGGCGCCCCGTGACGCTCGGAGCAGGGTTGGGAATTCTTGCCACCATCGCCACGTGGTTTATCGCCATTGCAATCCTGGATAACATTCCTGCTCCGGCTCTGGATATCCAAGCCGCGACAGGCTTGCTGGCCATTGTAGTTTTGTTGATCGTAATGAATTGGTTCTTTCATAAAATTTATTGGACGGGATGGATTTCACTTCATAGCCGCCAGCGCCATAAACTTGTCAATCCGGAAAAGGGAATTGGAAGCAACAAATCCCTTGTCTTTCGAGGACTTGTACTTCTTGGGTTGGCGTCTGTCTATCGCGAAGGATTTGAAGTTGTGTTCTTTCTGCAATCGATTCGACTCCAAGTCGGTGCCAACACTGTGTTAATTGGCGCGGCGCTTGGATGTGTCTTTACCTTGATGGTTGGAGCTTTGACTTTTACATTCCACCATCGTCTTCCCTACAAGCAGATGCTGATCCTGACCGGCGTTTTATTGGGAGGGGTATTGATCGTGATGGTTGGCGAAAGCGTCCAGGAAATGCAGTTGGCTTCTTGGATCGGGACTACGCCCGTCCCATTGCCTATCCCTGCCTGGATGGGAGTTTGGTTTGCAGTATTTCCGAACATCGAAACGATTGTAGGGCAATTCCTTGCGGCTTTGCTCGTGATTGGCTCGTACTATAGTGCTGAATACTTGCGCGTGTGGCGGCCGCGTAGAAGGGGTGAGATACCTGCCCAACGACCTGAATCACCTCCAACGGTTCTGGATTAATCTAACTGCATCAACCCAAGCACCTGAATGTTTTACAAAAAATTTACATGGGGGTAATCCTTTGTTCAAAGCCTTATCTTAAAATGATGATGAGGTGTTGATATGACAATCTCCCGTCGTGATTTTATAAAAACGTCTGGCTTGTTTGCCGCATTCGCTGCGCTGGCGGCTTGTGCGCCGCAGACAACCGCACTAACGATCGCCGGCCATTCGTCTGGGAGTGGCAGCATCGGCGTTGTTCCAACTCCGATTGTTCCGACTGCCATCGCTTCGACGATGTCCGCGGTTGATCCCTTAACCGTTTTGACTCTCAACCGCATCAGCTTTGGGGCAACGCCGGAAATGTATGACCGTGTCGGACAGATCGGACTCGATGCGTTCATGGATGAACAGCTTCAACCCGATAGCATCAACGATGATGCCACCGATCAATTGATGAGTTTTTTCCCGACTCTGACCATGACACCTGCGCAGCGTCTTCAACTTTCGGATCGCGCTCAGCCGATTCGCGATTTGGTTTCGGCAACGATTCTTCGTCAATGGCATACCCAGCGTCAACTCAAAGAAGTGATGGTGGATTTCTGGTCGAACCATTTCAATATTTATATCGCCAAGAGTTTATGCCGCGTCCTGAAAACGGATGACGATCTTAATGTAATTCGTCCCAATGCCTTCGCAAAATTCGGCGACATCTTGAACGCCTCCGCACACAGCCCGGCAATGTTGATTTTTCTGGATAATGCCGAAAGCCAGAAGACCGCGCCCAATGAAAATTATGCGCGCGAGTTGATGGAACTGCATACGATCAGCGTCAATGGCGGTTACACCCAAACGGATATCACCAACGTGGCGCGCGCGTTCACAGGTTGGACCATCGTTGGACCCAATAATTTATTTAAACCGTTTGGGACGTATCAGTTCTTGGACCGAATGCATGATACCGATGAGAAACAAATTCTAAACCTGACCATCTCGGCCGGAGGCGGTGAAGATGATGGCACAAAAGTATTGGATATGCTAGCGCATCATCCGATGGCGGCGCAATTCATCAGCACCAAGCTCGCTAGCCACTTCGTTTCCGATAATCCGGACCCGGCGCTGGTCAGCGATTTGGCGAAGGTCTTTACTCAATCCGATGGCGATACGGCGACCATGTTGAAAGCCATTTTCCAATCCGATGCGTTCAAGAATTCGGCTGGTCAGAAAATGAAGCGGCCGCTTGATTTTCTAGCGTCGGCTCTTCGCTTGACCAATGCAACTCTTATGGGTCAAACTCCACAACTTGCTGAACATGTCAAACTTCTCGGTCAGATTCCATTTGATTGGCAATTCCCGAATGGCTTTCCTGATACTGCATCTTTTTGGGCAAATACCAGTGGCTTGCTTGAGCGTTGGAATTTTGGCAACCTATTGAGCTCCAATAAAATTAATGGCGTGCGCGTGGATGTGAAATCTTTGACTGCTGATGCGCAATCCGCACAGGACGTGGTGGATGTTTTGAGTCAGCGCTTTATCGGCACAACCTTGCCGGATGATGCGCGCAATATTTTGTTGGACTTGGCCTCGAGCGGCGATCTTGGCAATAATCTCGCTGGCATTGCCGGACTGATTCTCGGCTCGCCGCATTTTCAAGTACGTTGATCTTTAGAAAAGGAATTTAGAAATGGACACAAAACTTTCTCGTCGTGATTTTATGAAGCTTGCTACAACCGGCATGGGCGGTTGGACAACATCATCAGCATTACCGTCATGGATGCCGCGACTTGCGTTCGCGCCGGATGGTGTCGAACCGCCCGGCGATTTATTGGTGGTCATCTTTCAGCGCGGCGGCATGGACGGTTTGAACGCGGTCATTCCTCACGGCGACGCGGATTATTATCATCTGCGCACGGATTTAGCAATCGCCGAGCCTTCGGCTGGCAATGAAAAAACCGGCATTGACCTCGATGGATTCTTCGGATTGCATCCGTCATTACAACCGCTAAAGGATTTATGGGATGAAAAAGCTTTGGCGATTGTCCACGCCGTCGGGTCGCCCGACCCGACTCATTCCCATTTCGATGCGATGGATTACATGGAACGCGGCACACCCGGCGAGAAAACCATCGAGACCGGCTGGATCGGCCGTCACTTGCAGTCCGCTCCGTGGCAGAACACTTCTCCGTTTCGCGCCATTGGCATGGGCGGTATCATGCAAGAATCTTTGCGCGGACCGATTCCTGTCACCACACTTCAATCGATTGCAGATTTCCATTTGCAGGGCGATGTGAGTCAGCTCGCAGAGATTCGAAAACGACTCGAGTCGTTATACAGTCTCGGCGGCAGTTTGGATCCGATTGCGAACGATACGTTCGATGCGGTGGACTTGCTTTCAAAAGTTGACATTTCCAATTACACGCCAACCGGCAACGCTCAATATCCGATGACCGAATATGGTACGGCTCTAAAACAAGTCGCTCAAATTGCCAAAGCGGAAATTGGACTTGAAGTTGCATGTGTGGATATCGGCGGCTGGGACACGCACAACGCTGAAGGCGCAACCGATGGCGACATGCCGAAATTGTTGAATGAATTAAGTTCCGGGCTCGCCGCGCTGTATACCGATATGGGCGACGCCGCCAAGAAGATGACCATCGTTACAATGTCCGAGTTTGGGAGGCGCGCACAAGAGAACGGTTCGGGCGGCACCGATCACGGACACGGCAACTGCATGTTTGTCGTCGGTGGAGGAGTCAATGGCGGTAAAGTGTATAGCGATTGGCCCGGTCTCGCTCCTGATAAATTATATGGTCCGGGTGATCTCAACGTCACAACCGATTACCGCGATGTGTTGGCAGAGATCGTTGCAAAGCGAGTCAAGAATCAAAACCTGACTCAGGTTTTCCCTGATTATACGGTTGCGAAAACTTTGGGGATCGTGCAGAGTTAATATCACCTAAAACGAGAGCGATTTTGCATCGCTCTCGTTTATCATTTTAACAGGGTTGGAATTTTCTTTAACATTTCATCTCGTACCTGTCGAAAAACGGCTAGGCGTTCATCATTCGTTCCTTCCGCTTTAGCCGGATCGCGGAATCCCTCATGGACGCGTTTGCCTTTCCCTAACCAAACGGGACATTCCTCGTTGGCATCATCGCAAACTGTGATCACCAAGTCGAATTCATTATTGCGAAATTGTTCAACGTTTTTTGATTCGCCGTGATGTTCAATCTCAATTTCGTGCAGAACTTGAATCGCCATTGGATGAACGAAACCTGTGGGCCGCGTCCCAGCCGAAAATGCCCGCCACTCATCGGGGTAATGG
>JBAUMB010000311.1:0-14435 GCA_049578465.1 Anaerolineales bacterium | reverse complement strand
GCGGCCATCGTTTCAAAATTACGATCCGGAATCGAAAGCTGATATAAGCGCGGCCAATAACCCGACATCACTGCATAATTATTATATGAATATCCTTTCGCATCGAACAAAGACCACACGTTAACCGGAGTGACATTTCCGATCAACGCGAATCGAATCTCAGAGGCGTGAGGGATGGAGGTCGCAGTTGGAACAGCAATCAGAGTAGATGTCGGTGCAGGTGCAAGAGCCGCTTTCGGTGCGCAGGAAGCGAATAAAAAAAATAATAGAATCGCCGCGGCGAATGATCGCACTCGATTCATTTCTTGCAAGCCGGCCCTTCATCAAAGGCTTCGATGTTCGACATGGGATTGGCGGTCGGATCGAGATTGAAATGACATAAGTCGGAACGCGCCGCGGCTACACTGAGACGATAGAAAAGCGGAATGGCGGGCAGGTCGCTGGCAAAGATAGATTGTGCTTGATGATAAGAATCAGTGTAAGCTTGTTCGCTGGGCAACGATGATTGCGCGGCATAACAGGCTTTATCAAAATCAGGATTACTATAGCCGCTCACGTTCACGCCGACCCAATGATTCAGGGCATTGGGAATTTCGTTGCTTGTGAACCAACCGCAGGGCGGCTCGATGCCGGTGTCGCTCAAGGCGTATTCTGCAAGATCAAAACTGCGTCCGAACAACGTGCCATTGGGACCGGGTGCATACATTTCCTGCTGTGATTCATATTGCACATTGATTCCGATACCGCATTGCGCGAGCGACTGCGAAAGGATATCAATCACCTGCTGCCGCTGTGTGGATTGCGTAGTAATGTAATTCAAGATCAGAGGCGTGCCGCCCGCGACTCCACTGACTGAAACGGCGCGCCGTACCGAGGTTGAATCTCCGGCGACATATTTCCAGCCAGCTTCCTCGAGCAATTGAGATCCGGCCGTGGCATCAAATTGATAAGCGGGAAGATTATTTACATACACGGGATGACCGGAAGAGACAAAGCTAGTGGGCACAGAGGATTGCCCGAACAAAACCGTATCCACGACTTGTTGACGGTCGAGGCATAATGCAATTGCCTGACGCGTACGCGGGTCCGCAAAGAAATCGGGACGGTTATTAACAAAACGGTTGCCGCTATCATATGCGGCGGGATTGACTCCCAGCCCAAGCCATTCGATGGTCGAGGTCGGTGTGAAAAAAGCCTGGATTTGATTCGCGTCCTGCATTTGTTGAAGCAGTGCAACCTGCGAATCGAGATTGATGCTCGGATCGAGAATATCGCATCCGCCCGAAGTCAACTGGCTGATCGCGGCGTTCGGATCGGAAATAAAACGGAAAGTCAAAGTATCGAACTTGGGCAAGCCTTCCGAAGCGCGGAAGTAATACGGATTCTTTGTCAATGTGATGTGATCGCCGATTGCCCAATTTTGAATCATATACGGTCCCCAACCCATAGGAATGTGAGAAGCAACATCCACTTGAGAAAGGCCGGTAGCGCCAAACTTATCCCAAGCGTGTTTCGGAGCGGGCGCGAAGAAATCAGTGAAGTAAGTCGGATCAATAAAGCCGGGAATGCCAGTCCATTGAATCGTTGTCATATCGGTCGCCGTATAAGATTGCGTATGGTCGGCGAGAAATTTGAATGGAGAAGATGAGTCGTTCGAAACAATCTGGAAAGCATAGACTGAATCATCGGCGGTCAATGGTGTGCCGTCCGACCAGGTCAAATCAGGACGTAAGTGAAATGTGACGGACATTTGATCCATCTGCACGCCAGTACCTGAATACGTGATCGCGCATCCAGCGGCGCGACATCCAGCAGGACGAACGCTCGTTCCGATACTTAACGAGGTTAGATTTCCATTCGCATCCACGATTTCGCTTCCATTGTTAACCGATACCTGTGAAATGGTCGCATCGCCGTCTGCGATATTGGGTAACTTTTGCAAGATCACCGGCTGATAAGTGTAACCAATCGAATCAATCGGTCCATCGTCAATCGCGGCCAGGACGCTTTGTGCGGCGGCATTCAAATTCCCATAAGGATAAAGTATGTTCGGTTCCTGGCCGAGACAAATCGTCAGAGTGCGCGGCGATGGTGTGGGCGTGAAGGAAGGCTGGAGAGTTATCGTCGGTACGGGTTGCTCGGTTGATTTGGAAGGCAAACTTCCGCACGCGGAAAACAGGAGGGTGATCAGCGCCAGTAAAGGAATGGATCGGCGAAATCCGTTTTTAATTCCGATCATGATGCGCTCCTTATTGAAAAAAGATTCGGGTCTTGCGACCCGAATCCTATCACATCCTCGGCAAATTCATTCACTGTCACTTCTTGCGATTTGCCCTAACATAGCGCGATGCGCCAATGATTCCCAAAAATAATCCCATCACCGAAGCTATATAAGAAAAGAAATTCAAAAAGAAAGTGGATGGCAAAATTTGAATGACCATTAGAAAAGGGAAGACGACTCCCATCACAGATAAAATGAAGCCAATTAAAATCAATTGCCAGGGGCGCATTCAGTCGCTATTGATACAACCAGCAAGAGACAAGATGACCGGGCTCCGGCTCAAAATCCGGAGGTTCTTTGACCTCACATAAACCTTGGATCATTTTTGAGCAGCGTGGATGGAAACGACAACCGGTTGGCGGATTCACCAAACTAGGTGGTTCGCCGGGCGGAAGCTCTTTAAACGTTTCCGCATTCTTCGCATCCGGCTCGGACGTGCCCGTGAGCAAAGCCATCGTGTAAGGGTGAAGCGGATGATCCAACACCTGACGTACATTTGCCTTTTCCACCAGATTGCCGGCATACATCACAAAGATGCGTTCAGAGAAATAACTTACCGTTGAAAGATCGTGCGTGATATAGATAACGGAAAGGTTGTGCGACTCTTGCAAGCCGCGTAATAACTTAAGAATCTCCACGCGCACCGATGCATCCAGCATGGAAACAGGCTCGTCAGCGACAAGGAATTTCGGGCCCATAATCATTGCGCGCGCGATCACCACGCGCTGCTGTTGTCCCCCGCTTAACATGTGCGGAAACTTCTCCAGGAAATCATTCACCGGTGTAAGCTTGACTTCTTCCATCGCTTTACGAATGCGTTGGGCGCGTTCTGCCTTATCCTTGACCGCGCCAACGATCAATGGCTCTTCCAGAATCCTTTCGATATTCATAAATGGAGGCAGGGCGCCGTATGGATCCTGTTGAACATAACCAACCTGGGAGTGATACTCATGCAAGCCTTTATTATCGAGCCCAGCCAAATCCTGGTCGTCAAAGACAACTGTCCCTTTGGTCGGCTTATACAGACCCAGGATGGTTTTCATCAGGCTCGATTTGCCACATCCGCTTTCCCCCACCACGGCAATCGTCTCACCCTGATGGACATTGAAAGTCACGCCGTCCACTGCTTTCACATGACCTGCGCGGCCAAATCCAAAATGTCTCAACTCGAACCAAACATGCAAATCGTCTATCGACAATAAAATTTTTCTTATATCTTGCGCAACATCTTGTGTTTGAACAGCAGAAACCATTAGAACGCTCCCTTAAACATACAACCAGCATTTAACTTTGCGGTCATCTTTCTCGACCACCGGCGGATCTTGAACACATTTTTCGAAACGGGATGGACAGCGTTCCGCAAAGCGACAGCCCGTCGGTAAATTAATCAAGCTGGGCGGTCTGCCGGTAATGAATTCAGGCTCTGTCGTGCCGTGCAGTCTCGGGACGCTGGCCATCAACTTTTGCGAATAAGGATGAAGCGGTTTATCGAAGAAGTGATAAGCGTCGCTGACCTCAATGATTTGACCGGCGTACATCACTGCTACATCATCAGCCAATTCACTGGATGTCGCAATATCGTGCGTGATCAAAATAAAGCTGATGCCCAACTCTTTCTTAAGCCGTTTCAAAACGTTGAAGATGTTTGCCTGAGTTAAAACATCCAGAGCGGAAGTTGGTTCATCCAGAATGATCAAGATTGGAGACGTGACCAAAGCCATAGCAATTGCAACGCGCTGGCGCATCCCGCCGCTCAACTCGAACGGATAGCGGGAGATAAAATCTTCCGGAACGCCAACGTGCTGGAACATCTTTCGCACCAGAGAAAACGCTTCTCTTTTATCCACGCCGAGATGAACGATAGCGGGTTCAGCCACCTGTTCACCTACTCGGATAACAGGATTTAGAGCGTTCATAGCAGCTTGTGGAACCATGGATATCGAAGCCCAGCGAATATCCTGACGGAACTCTTCCTCGCTCAACGGCATGACATCCTTGCCTTCCAAGTATACGCGCCCTGAGTAGGTTCCCGCGTTGCGAGGCAGGAGTCGCAAAATCGCCTTAGCCAGTGAACTCTTCCCGCACCCTGATTCGCCCAAAATCACCACGGCCCGGTTAGATTCAAGTTCGAAATTTACGCCGTCCACAGCTTGAACAGGACCATGAGTCGTATTGAAATACAACACCAACTCCTCAATACGAAGAAGTTTATTGTTTTGAGACATTGGTTAAATATCCCTCAGCCGTGGATTGAAGATACGATCCAGCGCAAACCCAAGCATGGCGAAGCTGAGGCCTGTGATCATGAGCAAGATAGCCGGCTCCATAATCCAATAGTAATATCCTTTGTATAGAGCGCCATTTGTAAACGCATCGTCAATGATCTTCCCCCACGTTGGCAAGACCGGATCGCCCAAACCGAGAATCGCCAAAGTCGATTCCAAAAAGACAAAGGCCGGCACCGACGAAACCAGCCCCGGGATTAGGAGAGGAATCATGCGCGGGATTAAGTAGAGAAAGATAATCCGCCCATCCGAGGCGCCGTATGCGCGGGCGGCCTCAATATACATTGATTCTTTCACTTGTACAAAAATGGCGCGATAACTTTTTATGCTTCCAGTAAAAATACTTAGGAGAATCGTCACGCCCAGGATGACCCATATGCTGTGCGAATAAAAAGTTCCCACCATGATAAGAATCGCCAAGTAGGGCAAAACCAAATTGATTTCTGTGATACGCTGAATCAACGCGTCTACCCAACCGCCATACCATGTCCCAATCGCAGCAATAATCATGGTGGTGACCAGTGTTCCTACCGATGCCAGAAGCCCAAAAGCCAGAGCGACCGGTGTGCCCCACAACAAAGCCACCATCAAATCTCTGCGGTATTGGTCCGTCCCTGCCAAGCCATATACTTGACCCTGAAAAATAAATTGAGTGTTAATATCTGAAGCTTGCTCAAAGGTAACACCAAGGATCTGTAACTGATATTTTCCTTTTAGAATCTGATTGGTCTTCGGATCATTAAACAACGCCTGCATCGGATCTTGACCATTCAGGCCTTGCAAAAACTGTTGATCTTGTGAAAACCGCAGAGTCTGTTGCTGGCTAATGCCAAGGTTATCAATCCGGATATTACGGCCGTCTGGAGTCACCCAGTTAATGGAAACAAACGGCTGTTTTTGTACATACTTCGAATCAAAATTAATCAACATTTCCTGAGGGTAGCCGTCATATTGAAAATCGAAGGAATATGAAATATTGACCGTACCCGTGTTTTGTGCTCCCGGTGTAACTGTCTTGGTCATAGTTCCATCTGCAGTGCTAACTTCAAAAGACAGTGGTAATTTTTTGCTTGAAAAAAAATTGAACCAAGCCGGAGGGGCAAATTTTGGATTTGCGCCCCACACATCTTCACCCCCGCGCCAAAGATAAATGGCCTGATTGTAAGGAATTTTAATCACCGCATAAATTGAAACTAGTATCAGCAATAAAACCATTGTCACGCCGACTATAGCAGATGGATAACGCCGAATCTCGCGAAATGAGTTTTTGAGTGTGTTCATAATTAACTATCGCCTACTTTGACTCTGGGATCCACCAAGGCATATACAAAGTCAAGAGAAAAAACTGTGATGGCCAGCAAATAAGCATAAATAATGGTTAGTCCCACAATCACTGGGGTATCAAACAAACCGATTGCCTGATAGAAAGTTCGTCCAAGACCGGGCCACTCAAAAACCGTCTCGGTAACGATCGCTCCCTGCCACACGCCGATCAACAGCAATGCGAACTGCGTAATAATGGTGGGCAGGGTCGGACGCAAAATGTATTGACGTTCAATATCGCGGGCCGGCAAACCTTTGGCTTTAGCCATTTCAACATAATCTTCGCTAGAATAGATCAGGAAAAAGGTGCGCCAGTTATAAATGCTCAAGAAGAACTGACTGATGAATAACGCTGATGCCGGTAGAATCAGATGCTTAATAACATTCAGCGCAAGGTCAATAGGATTAGTGGGGGGAGGCGCATCCATTAATCCCCCAAAAGGAAGCATTTTAAATATGGCCGCAAAAAGCAGGATCAGAAAAATTCCATAGAACCAAGCTGGAGGTGTGGAAGTCGGCGAAAGTAAAATGATAAGCTTGTCCCAAAAACTGCCATACCGTCTTGATAAAGTCAACGCCAGAAAAAGACTCACAAAAAAGAGAGATAATTCTGAAGTACCCATTAACAACAATGTTGCCGGCAGACGCCCCAATATAATCAGCCTCACATCCTTCGAGCCGCTATCGCTATTCATATTGATAGCAGTACCCAGGT
This sequence comes from Anaerolineales bacterium, assembly GCA_049578465.1. Taxonomy (GTDB): domain Bacteria; phylum Chloroflexota; class Anaerolineae; order Anaerolineales; family Villigracilaceae; genus Fen-1038. Next base: position 7,831 of record JBAUMB010000311.1, on the reverse strand, counting down.
TTAACGTCAGAGCATTGCGCAAATAAGTGAAATTGCGAACAGCAACAGGAGTATTCAATCCCTGGCGATTTTCCTCTAGGGCAATCTCTGTCTGGATAAGTTTTGCTCGTTCATCCGAGGGCATACTGCGCATCCTGGGGTCAGCCGTCATTTTCTGAGTGATAGATTCGACGATTTCACCCTTTATGATGCTATCCACATAACCACCCATATTAGCAATCAGGATCGTCAGGTAAATCCCGATCACAACTGTTATGAATAAAGTTACAAGCCGCAAACCAGTATAACGAATGACTCGCAAAAAGGTACTGCTCGAAGCACGCTTCTGGATTGCTTCTAAACCAGATTGGGGTTGTGATTGCGCAGTAATCGCCATATTGACCTCTCAAAACTAACTATAAATGATAGGGGCAAGAAAACCTTGCCCCTATCATTATACTTTATATAGCTCCCGGAAATTTATGGCGTAGTGACGAAACTCAACGTGGAGAACGAAGGTTGAGACACCGGGATTGGAGCAACTGCCACTTCGATCTTGTTAGATCCTGCAGCCAGTTTGGATGTAGTGGCCGCGTCAAGAACGACTTGCCATTGACCATCGGCAACTGCGGTAGCGACGCCAGTATTTACAACTGCGCCGGTTGCATCGAAGATCAGATATTTAACTTGCTTGACATCCTTCTCTGGGTAAGGATTACCATTAAAGGTTACGCCAACATTGAAGGTCGCGGTATCACCAATCTTTACCTGAGCGGGGCCATCCAACTTGACTGTGGCCAGCATCGGTTGGCTGAACTGCGAGAAACGATCGGCAGTATCAGGATAATCCGAGAAGCTCTTTAAGGTGAGCGTCTTCCCGGTTAAGTTGACACTATCGAGATAGTACGGTCCAGTGCCAACCCAATAGGTCTTATGAGCCGTATACCAAGCCTGCAAGTTAGCATAGCGCGTCTTGGCATCATCTGCTGTCACATACTTGCTCATTGTTGGAGCATATGGAATTGTACTATTGGCTGCTAATGTAGCCAGTTCCTTGGTCAGGATATCGAGGCTCGGACCGCCAACATAGTTGGTTTGTTCAACGCCCGTCTTCTCCGCGGCTTTGTCGGCGGTGTAGACCAACTGTCCATCGGCTTCTGCCTGATTGGACATTGCTATTGCATCCCACGGGGCTTCGCCATAAGTACAGCCATTCGTACAATAGCTCGGCCAAGCAAGTCCTGGAACATTCAATTCAGCATCCTGATAATAAGTATCAGTGTAATACTCAATGACCAAGGGATCGGTGGAATCGATCTTAATACCCTTAAAAGATTGTTGGAAGGACTGAAGCAGCGGTACATAGGTATCATCGTAGATTGGGCTGTCTGGTTTGGCGCGATCAAAGGTCTCGATGATATTCATGACAAAGTCAGCAACAGAAAGCGGACTACCGTCATGCCATTTCACAGTTTGGAACATATCAGACGGGTAGGTAATTACCTCTTTCGTCTTGGATGTGGTGAAATCGGTTGTACCTAACGTATAGTAACCACTGCCATCCAATCCGCCAACAAAAGTGGTTGCAAAAGATGCAATTTCTTTTTGTTGATCCGCGGCGCCAGTAGTAATGCCAGCGACCTTGGCGACTTCCGTCTCGATGCTGGTAATGTTATCCGATGACTTAAGCGCCGTCGCAACGTCAACGGATTTCCCAGTCGTCTGAGTATAGAAAGTTCCAAGGCCCGTCAATACATTCGCCAAAGCCTGACCACCAGCATCAAGCGTTGGCGCGGGTGGAGTTGTGTTAGCAGCAGGAGCCGGAGCGGCTGCAGGAGCAACCATGGTCTTCAGGTCTACTGCGCCAGCTAATGTCGCTGCCTGTGCTTGTACCTTTGCGATGTTTACAGCCGCGTTGGCAGCATCAGCAACGGTGATAAAGGTTTGCGATTTCGCATCCCAATCTACCCAGGCATCAGATGGAGGAGCAATTTTATCGGCTGTGCTCAACGTAACCCAATCAAGGGTCTTGAACACAGGCAAGCCAGTTTGTACCGTCATATCCATCTTTTGGATGCGTAGAGGATCAGCCAAACCGGTATAAGGATCGTATACTACCGCTGAACCATTGGTCGCGCGCACCAAACCCTGATCCCAAGTCCAGTTACTGCCAGCAACTGGGTTCCATGGATCGGTGAAGATATCATTGGTGGCCCATTTCAGCGTGCCGCCTTCCTGACCTACAAAGCGAAGAGTAAAGGGCCAGACCGAAGATGTTTCTACACCGGCACCAAGGTCAGTTGCCACCTGTACTTTGGGAGAGTACGGGGCAAAACCTCTGCCATCAATCAGCCAAACTTGCAACGAATCCTGTAGACTAAGTTGCATGGCCTGCGCCATCATTTGGTGACGTTGATCGAGGGTTGTGAAATTTCCGTTCGCTAGATCATCGCCGACTTTTTGGAAGGCAGGATCTGGAGTATTGGCAGCGAATACCTGCATGCCCTGAATGCTGTCCGGAAGGTACATGGATTGGAAATCTGTCTTACCATCGCGCTCGATCGCAGTATTGACCCAAGCTGCTGTATATAAACTCCACTTGCCATCAGCAGGATTACTTCCGATCCACAGCGGAGAAGCCTCGGAAGACTTCTTATATTCGCTGTTGACCGTGAAGCCAACACTTGCAAGTTGAGCCGCGACATAGTCACCGAGCGGTTTGCGAGTTCCATCGCTATCGTTGCGGATCAGGAAATTCAAGGTAACCGGCTTGCCTTTATATTGCCACTTTCCGGTGGCATCAGCTGTAGCACCGAGAGAAGTCATCTCGGTGGTGATGATCTGCTTGGCTTTATCAGCGTTGAAAGCATATTGGGCTTCCAAGCCAGCTGCGACATCCGCCAGATCAGTATAATCAGGACCATCGGTCACGAACGGGAAATATTTGACCAAACCGCCGCCATTATAAATTTCCTGATTGATATAGTTGCGGTCATACAAATATTCGGTCGCTTCGCGGATCTTGCGATCCGAGAAAGGATTGAGCACAGAAGTATCTGTAAATACAGCCGGATTGTAAAGGATGTCGTAATAGGTACCGGTATAAGAGCCATAACTCATCCCCGAACTCTTAATGGCTCCCAGTTGGGTGGATGGGAGTCCGGTTGCATAAATATCGATTGCACCTGCCTGCAGTTGCGTGAGCGCAGAATCGCTCGACACAACGGAGGCATCAATCTCATCCAGCCAGCCGCCATGACGAGCAGGGGCAGATGTGGCAGTGGCTTGCTGCGCTACAGGAGCGGCAGTCGGAGCAGGAGTAGCAGTCGGTCCGCATGACGTCAGTACCATACTGAAAGCAATTACCAGACCGAGGACAATCATCAAGCGTTTTTGTAACATATTCTTTTCTCCTCCAAATTAATGGATGTGTTTGAATATTCTTTACTATTTACTTATTGATTATTTTAGGGACTTAAATTGAATCGCGCAGAAAAAAATTAAATAGTGAATACGTAAGGTCCCACCTCCTTTGCCATAACACCAACCAATTTAACGCTACTAATTCTTTGAACCATAGATAATGAGTTTGCACATTATACCTCAATTCAACATGTCATAAATCGGGAGACATGAACAAAGATCATTCTCTAACCTAGTATCTACAGCAGACGAAATCGTGAATGTAATCGGATATACAGACCTCGTTGACATTCCATCCTCCCAAAAGTAGAATAACCGTGCTTCATTCAATTCTTAGTAAAAGGAGAGGAAGAAATGTTAAACGATTTTAAAGCCTTTATTATGCGCGGCAATGTGCTGGATTTAGCCGTGGCCGTCATCATTGGCGGCGCGTTCGGCAAGATTGTTACTTCACTGGTGAGCGATATTATCATGCCGCTGATCGGACTGATCATTGGGGGAATTGACTTCAGCGGCCTGGCATTCATCTTTGGTAATGCCAAGGTGACGTACGGCGATTTCATCAATAACGTTATCGATTTTCTGATCATCGCCCTTGTTATCTTCTTGATGGTACGAGGCATCACCAGCTTGGAAAAAATAACGGCTCGTCCCGCTCCTGTGGCCACTCCGACCACCAAGGAATGTCCGTATTGCTTTACCGCGATCTCCATCAAAGCGACACGTTGTCCGAACTGCACATCGGAATTGAATTAACGTAGATTCGGGAATCGGGATTCGGCTTGGGCTTTCCGATTCCTAATTTTCGAACAACGATTCCCTTTATGGATTTCCTCGACAAACTCAATCCGCAACAACGCAAAGCCGTCACCGCTGGGAACGGCCCCGTTTTAGTGCTGGCCGGACCGGGGTCCGGAAAGACGCGGGTGCTGACTCAACGCGTCGCTTATTTGATCGCGAATGAAGGCATCCGCCCTTATCGAATCTTGGCTGTGACCTTTACCAACAAAGCCGCGCGTGAAATGCAAACGCGCGTCGAGAAATTGCTCGGCGCCGACGCGACTCAAGGCATGATGCTGGGAACGTTTCATTCGATCTGCGCCCGTTTGTTGCGGCGTGAAGCGGACTATTTGCCGATCCAATCGAACTTTGTGATCTTCGACGATGACGATCAGGAACGAATCGTCAAGGGCATTATCAAAGAATTTAATCTCAACGATAAAATGTATCGAGCCGTGAGCGTCCACGCTTCGATCTCGAATGCGAAGAATGAACTTATTAGCGCAGATGATTACCCCATCACCAATTATCGCGATGAAGTCGTCAAGCGCGTTTACGCGGAATATCAAAAAAGACTCGTTGCCAGCAACGCCGTGGACTTCGACGACATCCTGATGTACACCGCACGTTTGCTGGAAGATAACCCTGCCGTGCGCGAAAAATATGCGCGGCGCTTCGAGCAGGTGCTGGTGGATGAATTTCAAGACACCAATCTCGCACAATATACTCTATTGAAACATCTTGCTTCGGCGCATCACAACATCTTTGTAGTCGGCGATCCGGATCAATCCATTTATCGTTGGCGCGGCGCGGACTGGCGCAACGTGCAACGCTTTGAACAGGATTATCCTGAAACGCAGGTGATTCTATTGGAACAAAATTATCGCTCGCGCCAAAATATTCTTGATGCAGCGATGTCCGTTATAAATCGCGCACCGCATCGCCGCAAAAAGAATCTGTTCACCGAGCGCGGCGCAGGCGAGAAAATTTATTTTTACGAAGCGCCGGATGATTATAGTGAAGCTTCATTCGTAGTAGACAGCATCGCGCAACTGGTTGCCAGCCGCGACTTTGAGCCGGGTGAATGTGCGGTGATGTATCGCACCAATGCGCAATCACGTTTGCTGGAAGAAGCGTTCCTGCAAGCGCAGCTTCCTTATCGTCTGGTTGGTGCGCAACGATTCTATGGACGACGCGAAGTCAAAGATATCATTGCTTTCATGCGCCTCGTTTACAATCCCGCTGATGAAGCCAGCATGGATCGAATCATTAACGTTCCGACGCGCGGCATCGGCGATAAAACTTTGATCACGCTCCACAACGTGGCGCGCCAAAACGAGACCTCATCCGGATTCATCTTAATGGACCTGGCGCGCGGCTCCGACTCGCCATATTGGAATCAATTTACAGGTCGAAGTGTGATTGCGTTAGCAGATTTTGGCGCGTCACTCTCAAAGTGGAAAGCGACTTCACCGACTCTCACAGTATCTGAACTCTTTGATCACATCGTTGGCGATCTCAATTACAAAGCTTACATTGATGATGAAACTGAAGAAGGCGAAGAGCGTTGGGAAAACGTTCAAGAGTTGCGCCGCGTTGCGCTTGAATATGATACGCGCACGCTCGATGAATTTCTCGAAAACGTCGCGCTGGTTGCGGATCAAGATACGATCAAGGAAGATATCAACGCGCCCACGCTGCTCACGCTGCACGCCGCGAAGGGACTTGAGTTTAGCGCGGTGTTCATCATTGGCATGGACGACGGCATCCTGCCCCACAGCCGTTCGTTCGATGAACCGGAAGAGATGGAGGAAGAGCGCCGATTATTTTATGTCGGCATCACCCGCGCGAAGGACCGACTTTATCTGGTCCGCTCGGTGCAACGCGGCGGACGCGGTTATGCGGAAGAAACTTATCCATCGCGATTTTTGGATGATCTACCTGAAGATTTGATCGTTGGAAAATCTCGAACGGGTCGAAGCATCAAAAGCCGCCCATCTGAGTCATTATGGGCCGCTTCATCTCGGACACTCAAAGCGGCTTCCGTTATCGAAAGCAAATTCCGCGCCGGGACGCATGTCCATCATAAAGCCTGGGGCGATGGCATTGTCTTAGATAGTAAAATTCAGGATGAAGACGAGATCGTGGATGTTGTGTTTGAATCGGTCGGCATCAAACGCCTTTCTGTGGCGTTGGCAAATCTTACTGTTATATAACATGTCACAATCAGTGACATAGTTAAAAGGAGATAATCATGGAATACGTAAAGTTCGGAAAAACCGGTATCAAAGTTTCACGTCTATGCTTAGGCATGATGACCTATGGTTCAAAGAAATGGCGTGAATGGGTTTTAGAGGAAGAGGCAGCCAAGCCATTCGTCAAGCGTGCTTTGGATGCAGGCATTAACTTCTTCGATACAGCCGATGTGTATTCGCAAGGCGTCAGCGAGGAAATTCTTGGTAACACACTGAAGGCTTTCGGTGTCAAGCGCGAGACGGTGGTCATCGCTACAAAGGTCTTCAATGAAATGAGCAATGATGTCAACGACCGCGGACTTTCGCGCAAACATATTATGGATGGAATTGACAAATCGCTTAAGCGGCTCAAAATGGATTACGTTGATTTATATCAAATCCATCGCTGGGATTACAACACACCCATCGAGGAAACGATGGAAGCGTTGCATGATGTTGTCAAAGCCGGCAAGGCGCGTTACATCGGCGCGTCGTCCATGTTTGCGTGGCAATTTTCCAAGGCGCAATATACCGCCGACTTGCATGGCTGGACCCGTTTCGCTTCGATGCAGGATCACTACAACCTCGTCTATCGCGAGGAAGAACGCGAGATGATTCCGTGTTGTATTGACCAAGGGATAGCAATCATTCCGTGGAGTCCGATGGCGCGCGGATTTTTTGCGGGCAACCGCAAACGCGGCGGGGGCGGCGAAACGACGCGCTCAAAATCCGATCCATTTGCGGACCAACTCTATTTCCGCGAGGAAGATTTTACGATTGCCGAACGCGCCAACGAAGTCGCCAAGCAGCGCGGTGTCACCGGATCACAAATTGCTTTGGCATGGATGCTGCACAAACCTTATATCACCGCGCCAATTATCGGCTCAAGCAAAATAGGACATCTGGATCAAGCCATTGCGGCGCTCGACATTAAACTTTCGGAAGAAGAGATCAAACGACTGGAAGAACTTTATCAGCCGCACCCCATTCTCGGTCACAGCTAATGTTGCGGTTGATCTATCTGATATATCGAGTTTATTGTTTCATCTTTCGCCCGATCACACTAGGCATACGGGTCATGCTAATTCAAAATAATCAAGTGTTGCTTGTTCGTCACACATATATTGAAGGCTGGTATCTGCCCGGCGGCGGAGTCAAACGTAGTGAAACTTTAGACCAAGCCGCGCGGCGTGAAGCTCACGAAGAAACTGGAGCAACGATAAATAATTTAAGCTTGGTCGGTGCATACACAAACTTAAAAGAATGGAAAAGCGATCACAATATCCTGTTCCTTTCCAATGACTTTACGATCAGCGGAGAACACGATCACGAAATTGCGGAAGTCCGTTCTTTCGCGCTCGATGAACTGCCTAATAATCTGTGGCCCGGTCACCGACAACGGCTGGAAGAATATC
>JBAUMB010000310.1:0-14073 GCA_049578465.1 Anaerolineales bacterium | reverse complement strand
ATTCTTGAAACGACTTTAGTATTCGCTCGCGTCGTTCTTTTGCTTCATCGGGATGGTCGCTCATTGCTAGGTCATACCACCGACTCACAAAAGCCTCGACTTGTTTTTCGTCTAAGTCTTGTAAAGTGAAATGTGTAAACCCTGCATCTGTCAGAATCTTGCGTCGATATCCAATCACACGACTGGTTACGATAATTCGTGCTTTTGGATAATCATTGGAAAAACCGACGATTTGCCTTGCAATTTGTTCGCGCAAGTCAGGGTCAAAGATTTCATCCAACCCATCAAAGATTACCATTGCGCGGCCATCATTCTTTAGATGGTTATGGAGTGCTGATTGTGTGAGTGCCCAACCTTCTGTTTTGCCAAGATACACCAGAAATTCAAGGAAAGTAGTGCAATTATCTTCCGTGCATGCACCTACGTAACTACGTAGTTCAATCAGTAGCGGTAGGTAACCATCGAAAGTATCCCGAAGCTTTTCATCGCCAGCAGACTCGATGAGCGATAACATCACATATCGTGCAAGAGTAGATTTACCAGAGCCAGGATCACCCAAAATAATAGTGTTTGGATAATGTGTATCTGTCAGCACATCCAACACAGGTCGCGTTGGCTTTTCATAATATGTATCCCGCGCCTTGCGTACATCCTCGACTGTGATGCCTGCTGGTAAATCTTCGGGATGAATCTCCTTGTCATTTGAAAGCTTTTCCCATACTTCTTTTGGCAATTCAACGGGTGGCGGGTTTTCACGCACGTTCTGTTCAACAAAGACAGAGCGAAGTGTAATTTGTAAATATTCTTCTTTTTGCGGTGGAGTAAGACCTTCTAGGGCGAGAACGCCATATCGTTTGCGGAGCGCTGCATAATATTTTTCAAGATCGAAAGTCGTCACGCCTTTATCTGCTGAACCATATCCTAAATCAATCAATTTGTCATAAAGAGATGCACCCACGAGCGATGCAAGTTCATCGGAATTTTTGAACCACTGTGGCGATTGTTCACTTTCCACCTTTTTTCGGAATGCTTTGATGCGCGTTTTATCATCATCCACTAAATCGGGTGGCCAAGGTGATTTACTGTCCTGCAAAAAGATCAGACACGGGATTCCTTTTTTTCGTGCAGTTTGATATTCCATTTCAGTAATCGAGACTTTGTCGGGATTATCAATTTCAGGAATCGTGCCGTAACGCCATGCGTAAATGCCAATATAAATATCACTGGTTTCAACATCGGCAATACATTTGTCAGCTGGGCGGCGATCATTGGCAAGATAATATTCCATTGCTGCGACAGCTTGTTTCATCTTTTGAAGATGAAATAATATTTTTTCACGGAACTCTTCCAAATCAAGAAATGTTGATGAGACGTATATTTTTGCCATATCATCCACCTGAATGAAGGTTGTTATTACTATATACGATTTTGCATTTTAAGGCAACAATCAAAAACCCGCCTCTCAACGAGACGGGTTTGCTAATCACTATTTCCTATTCACCAACTTACTTTTTTCTCCTCGGTGCAAGACGATTATGTCCGAAATGTGTCGGCGTGGGCGCGGGGCGCGGGGGACGAGTCCCTTCACGATGAGCGGAAGCCGATCTCGGCGGCGCGGGAACTCCGTAGTTGAATCCTTCGAGAGTCTCGCGCTTAATGGGTTCGCCCATAATGCGATCCAGCGCTCGAACCATATCGGAATCTTCCGGCGTGACGAGCGTGAAGGCGTCGCCGGTGCGTTCGGCGCGTCCGGTGCGTCCGATGCGATGGATGTAAGCATCGGCGGTATCGGGCATGTCGTAGTTGATGACGTGCGAGATGGTTTCTACATCGAGACCGCGCGCCGCAATGTCGGTGGCGACCATGATGTCGTGCGCACCAGATTTGAAACCCTTGAGCGCGGACTGACGTTGTCCCTGCGTTCGATCTCCATGCAGGCTCGTGACTTTGTATCCGGCGCGCAGAATCTGTTGCGCCACTTTTTGAGCGCGATATTTTGTGCGTGTGAAGATCAGCACCGAATTCGTGTCGGTTCGTTTTAGCAGTTCCAGCAACAACGCCGACTTCAAATGCGCGGGCACCGGATACAAGGCATGCGTCACGGTATAAGCCGGTCGGCTGATGCCCATTGTGATCTTTTGCGGTTGCTTGAGCGCGCTCGCTGCGAGAAGATCCACTTCAGAGGGGAACGTGGCTGAGAACATCATCGTTTGTCTTTGCGTTGGCACAGCCTTGATGATGTGCCGCACATCGGGCAGAAAGCCCATATCAAACATGCGGTCGGCTTCATCGAGCACCAAAATTTCGATATGCTCCATCTTTGCGACCCGCTGCTCGATGAGATCAAGCAAACGTCCCGGACACGCGACCAAAATTTCTGCGCCGTTTCTTAAAGCAGTGACCTGCGGTCCGGCTCCGACTCCGCCGTAAATGGTTGCGCTCTTGATCTTTGTCCCGACTGCTAGCACGCGGATCACATCGTTGATCTGCTCAGCCAATTCGCGCGTTGGCGTGACGATCAGTGCGCGCGGCACATTGTGCTGACCTGTGAGTAATTTATTTAAGATTGGCAAAACGAACGCGGCAGTCTTGCCGGTTCCGGTCATGGCCGTGCCGATCAAGTCGCGTCCGCGCAAGGCGGCGGGGATTGCCGCTTCCTGAATCGGCGTGGCAGTTTCATAACCTGCTTTTTTGATTCCCTGCATCAGGCGGGAATCCAGATTGAATTGTTCGAAGTTCACGATTTCCTATTCTTCAGAAGTCAAGCGGTTTTAAAAATTGGGCCTGCGCCCAAAAAGGGACAGCGACGGACTGCTGATATTGTTTATTTAAATTTATTATACACTAATCACTTTCGCCAAAAAATCCAGTTGATGCGCAATATAAACCAATTCGCCGCGCTCGATCTGTGTGCGTCGTTTCGATAGCCAATCGGCAAAAGCATTTGCATCCAAATCTTTATGTCCAGTCAGTGACTCTTCAAAGAAATGCAAGATGAAATGCAGAAAATATTTTTCGTCAGCGCGATATTTTCCGTTGACAGAATGCACGACCCAATCCGACGCGCCTGCCGTGAGAATTTGCGCGTCCACCGAACGCAAATGAGAAAACAAATGCCGTCCCGTTCGGCTATCGCCGCCAGTGAGACGCGTATTCATTGACTCATGATAAAGCCGTTCAATCAGCTCATCTAGTTCAACATCAATTGCTGGCTCAAAGGTTGTCATGCCGTCGAAGTTGATTGTCAGCCACGCCAAAGATTTTGTCAGCGAAAATAATTTTGGAAGACTTTCCGGCAATGGAAATAAATCCAGCACCGCGTGCGCGACTAATAAATCCGATTTAGGCGGATTCGTTTTGATGAAATCGAAAACATCGGCGCGCTCAAACGTAATGCGGATATCCCGCGACTGATCTTGCAGCCGAATCTTATTCTCTGTGATTCTCGCTGCCCTCAATCCTGTTGACTCAGCCCATTGTGGAAACCACTCCAACGCGTATGCGATGTTCTCGTGCGTTTCGTCGAGTGCGAGATAATCGGCGTTCGTCAATAATTCCCACTCGATGAGACGCGTCACCATTGTCCCAATTCCCGCGCCGATTTCGATCACGCTGAATGGGGCAGATGGGAGGTTTGCTTTGAGCGCGGCAAAGACATCTTTATTCAAGGCGCGGTCATCCACAGTTTGTTTTGAGCGAAGATAATGAGGAAAAGAATATTCCATAGTTATTGTTTGGAATTAATTATTTGCAAAAGAAAATCCTGAATTTGATCTACAGTTTGTTCCCATGTCGGTTGCTGTTGAAAACGTTTCAACGCGTTGATAGACATACGTGCCAACAATTCTCGGTCATTTGCTAACGTTGTCAGTCGTTCAGCCAGCATCGACGAATTCTCCGGCGGAATCAAATAGCCGTTTTCGCAATTGGTAATAAATTCCGAAGCCGCGCCGGATGTCGTCGCAACAGCAGGTAAGCCGAATCCCATTCCTTCGAGATAGGCAATACCAAAGCCTTCATACGACGATGGAATGACCATCACTCGCGCATATTCGAGACGTTCGATAAGCGGCTCGTTATCCAAAATGCCGTGAAAGAAAACTTTGGATGATAATTCGTAGTTGATTACTTGCTCCTGCATTTGATGAGCATAATTTGGATCAACATTCAACGAGCCGACCACATCAAGTCTATAATCAAACGTCGAATATCTTAATGCTTCAAGAAGCACGCGTAATCCTTTCAGCGGAATCACGTTGCCGAGGAAAAGTAATCGCAATAGACTGGGTTCTTTCACTCGTGAGCGAATCTGATTTTCGTTAAGGTGCGATCCGAAACGATCCGTCGGCGGATTGGCGATGATAAACGGCTTTTGTTCTCCAATCAAAGCTTGAACGGCGCTGTGCGTTGTGTTGGAGTTAAAAATAAAGCCGTCCACGGAATTGAGATAGCTTCGTTCAACGACTCGATATAAATTATTCTGCCATGCCGGACGCGGCTCGAGTGAATGTAGGTTGTGAACGAGGCTAACAATGGGATATGAATGTTTTTGTCTATTCGCTGTAAGCACAGATGGATGATTGAGTTCATCTTCGATGATGAGATCAAATCCGCGTGGCAGACGGAAATGAAAATTGTCGGTCAGGTGCGCGGCATAATTACGCGACGGCAATGAGACGATTTCAACTTGATCCCCGCGCCTTCTCAGCGACTGTACTAACTTGCGGTCGTAAAGATAGCCGCCGCTCATCGTATCGAGTGAACCGTAGATAATCAGACCGATCTTCATCTTTGGACGACAAAAGCTGACCACGCATTTTTATTTTCCCACAACTTGACTCGCAACGCGGTGATGTTCTTTGCCTTGATGCGCTCGCTTAAAGAATTGGTGAGGATGCGCGCAAAATGTTCGAGACTCGGATTCAAATCCTTGAACTCAGGCTTATCGTTGAGCATCTGCTCTTTGTAATAATTGACAATCTCATCGAGATGTTTCTCGACATCCATAATGTCCACGAGATAACCATGCGAATCAAGTTCGTTGCCTTCGAGTTGCAATTCCAAAATATAATGATGCGAGTTAGGAAAATTTTCCGGTCCCCAATCTCCACCGGTCAAAAAATGTCGAGCGATAAAGTCGCGTCGTACGGCGAGAGTATACATTAGTCACTCATGGAATTATCTATCTTAATAATCTATAGACTAAGTAATATAAAAAGCCAAAGCCCGCTGCATATATACAAGCGAGAAGCACCTGTGTTGCTTTGCGTTGACGAACCCCTTGCACAACACTTATTAAACTTGATGCTATCAGGAAAGTTGCCCAAGTTATCAAGGCGAATTTCGATACAAAAGCTGCTAAAGCCCAAATAATGCAAATAATGAATCGAAAAAGATTAAGTCGCTGTAGGCGTATATTTAACAGAGTCCCTAATAAATCAAAAATTATTTCTAAGGAGGGTTGTGTGCGGAATGCTATCCATAATTCTCTAAATGCATTTCTGTACTGCTTCTTATAAGAATAGGATAGCCCTAAAAGATAGTGGGGACAAATTTTGTTTGGATCAGATTCTATTATCTTTTCAAATACTGGCAGAGCATTATCTATCTTCTGCTCACTTAGTAACATCTTTGCGTACATACAACCGACTTCATAAACTAATGGTTGCAATGCAAACGCTTTTTCAACTTCCTCTTTGTATAATTCAAGTTGACCCTTTGAAAAATAAACAGATGCCAATGCAATATGAGCGAGTGGTTGATTTGGGCTAAGTTGAATTGCTTCTGTTGCTTTGGCAAAAGCAGAATCGTTTTCTTTCAAGTAAACGTGAGTTAATGCCAAGCCTGCAAGTGCTTCCGCATTGTTTGGATTTTCCATCACTGCAAGTTTGTATAGTTCAAGCGCCTTTTTGTATTTCCCATTTCTTCGGGCGAGTTGAGCATTTTCAAGATCCATTTTCATTCTCCCTTTTACATAAAGACGATTTGAATTGCCTCTTGTGGACTTTTGTCTAGTAGATTATATGCCACATCTGCCTTTTCTAGAGGAAACCGATGTGTAATCCATTTCTGCGGCTGGATGCGTTTCAACGCTCTCCACGCGACATCGAAGCGTCTATGTTTATCCCAGCGCGCTGACAATTCTGGCGCAATCGTGCTGACTTGCGATGATATTAATTTAATGCGCGAATGATGGAATACACTGCCAAGGTCAATCGAAGCGTGCTTATCGCCATACCATGAGCCGACTACGATTCGTCCGCTAAAGGCGGTAACTGCAATTGCATCGTTAAGCGCGGCGGGATTGCCGCTCAATTCAAAAGTCAGGTCAAAGCCGCCGCGCTTGGGAAGTTCTTTAATGTCGCGCTGCGGGATAAGATGACAGTGGCTCAAAGCCTTTTCGCAAAAGTCAGCCGTTGTCGGGTCGAGTGATGCGGTGACATCAAGTGCTAACGAAGCCTCGCGGCGAAGCGAATAATAATCCGCAGTGACCAACGTCTCCAGCGGAAATTCTTTTAACAACGCAGTGGCGAGCAAACCAATCACGCCTTGACCCAAAACCAAAACTCGTTCGCCTAAAATCGGCGCCGCGTCTTGGATCAAATTAACAGCGGTTTCCATATTTGGAAGAAAGCAAGCTGCTTCGGGCGAGAGCGAATCGGGAATTGAAATTAAGGATTCGGGCTTTGCGATGAAGTGCGAGGTGTGCGGTTGAAACGAAAAAACGAGTTGATTTTCCCACTCTCTATCAACCATCTTTCCAATATCTTTTACGCAGCCTACACTTGCATAACCATACGATGTTGGATAATGAAGCCCGCTGCTGATCGAATCAATCGCATCCACTTCTTTTGGAAATTCGCCGCGATAAACCAGCATCTCCGTCCCGGCGCTGATCGCAGAGCAAATCGTCTCAACTAAAACTTCATCCGCGCCAAGAGCAGGCAGAGGCTCCTCGCGAAGCTCGATCTGTTTCGGAGCGGTGAAGTAAATGGTCTTACGATGCATATCTTATTTTACCCCCGCATTAATTCGTTAAGGTTTCTCTTGCCAAAGCAGGTAGAGCAAAACCAGTTCGATGATTTTGGCAGGGACACCATATATTGAATCACGGCTAAAGAACGGCACACCGTTGCCAATAACATTGATGCCGACCCAAATCGCAAGCCATGCTACAATCGTTAAGATAATATATCCAAACAAAACCTGCCAAGCCAATTTATGTCTTTGTTGAAAGAATGGAATGGGAAGATAGAACGCGCCGAGCAATCCCAAATAGCCGAGACCGTTCAAGGTGAACAATGGATCGGGAGTGCCATCGGGAAATAAACTCTTATCGAACGCCGCGGCAAAATGCAATACGGATGTAGCCAGCACGAGAACAATGATGAAATAATCTAAAGTCCTAAGTTTCATATGATCTCCTTTTATATAGATACGATTAAAGAATTGAGAACGGATTGATTTATTTTACTTGGCAATACTCCGTTCCGCCAGAAGCAACCCAAGACCGCCGATCAATGAGTCGCGTGCGCGTATGAACAAGGCCAGGCTGATGGCGGACGCGGCGGAGATTCCAAAGAAGCCCAACGCAAAAACCTGACTCGCCTCCAACGCGCCCAAGCCGCCGGGCAGCGGCACGAGAAACGAGAGCCAGCCTGCAGTCCAGGCCGCGGCCGTTTGCCAGAATGACAAATGGATTTGGAGAAAAGACGTCATTAGAAAATATTCGCTTACCATGCCGAACGCGGCAAACAACGAAACAAAAATTGCGGCAAGCAAAACGCGCGGATGTCGTTGGCAGAATCGTCCTGCCAAATGTTCGGAGGCGCGGATGAATCGAATTGCTTTTGTATTCCGAATTAAAGTCATCGCTTGAAAAAACGCGGACAATGGATAAATTTTTTTATAAAGAAGGATGATATGAATCAGCGGCCAGGCGATCAATGCCGACAACACGATCAGACTCGCGAGAGGCGGACTGCCGCTTCGCGATAGAATCCCAGCTTGAACGATTCCCGTTAAGCCAAAGACCAGCGCAATAAAGTTTGCTAGCAGTTCGAGCAGTTTATCCATCACAACGGTGGACGCGGCGCGTGTATAGGTCAAACCATATTTCCGCCGGAGATAAATGACTTGTAGTGGTTCGCCGCCCACTTGCGGACCAATCGTAAAATAGCTGATTCCGAAAACAGAAATCCGCACACCGATCATTGGAAGATAGGAAATGTTTTTATTTTCAGCCTGAACGATCAACCACCAGCGCGCCGTGACGAAAAGATAGATAATTACATCAATGGCTAGTATCAGAATAATCTGCCAGAGTTGTAATTGATGAAGCGTATTCCAGATTTGAATCAGCGGCGCGTTGCGAAGAGCGAAGTAGAGTAAAACTAAGAGAATAATAATTATTAAGCCGCGCCACAAAGATCTTTTACTCATTAAGCGCGCTTATTCCTTCACCTTCAGGCTGATTCTCAATCAATTGTTTCATCCCCGTTAACACGGCTTGATGAATGACTTGAGTCTCAGTTGTGCCGAGGTCTTTAGACGTAATCGGTTTGCCAATCTGTACAGTCACAGTGACAGGCTTGATATTGAGCATCACCATCGCTAGCAATTGCAAAGCGACGACTAGCAGTTCGCGTTCATCGCGTGTGCGTTTGATTCGAATGATGGGAGATTGTGCCAATCTTTTCCAAACCACACTGCGAACGACGATTGGAAGGATCGGCGTTTGCGGTGCGAGACGAATGAAGACGCCGACGCTATCCGTCCACGATTCTAAAGAGTCAACTGCGCCATCATACACATCGGGATCAGGCTCATTATGTCCAGCAGGAAAAGTTAAGATCGATCTGCCGTTCCGCAAATGTGCGCTGACGTGACGAACCAACGCAACGCGATCCGCGGGATTATCGGTCACATAAAAAAGTTGTTTGCTAATATTTGGCAAGGATAAAAGAAACGGTCGGTTCAAGGCGATGATCTTTAAATCATTCCGATTCAACGCGCTGAAAAGTGCGAGTGTATCGGTCATGCCGGGATGATTGGATAAAGCCAGAAAAGCGGAATCCGGCAAACGCTCCGCGCCAAAGACGCGCACATCGCGGACGTAGAGTCGTTCCATTAAACGCGCGGCCTCTGCCAATCCGCGCGTGCCAGCCATTGAATCGAAATCGATCATCTGTTTTGCAAACTTGCGCGCCGCGCCGAGAAATATGAATCGTGTGATGCATGTGAGCGTCCGATGATTTTGAATCCCAAATGCGTTGACGAGATCATCGAGATTGATTTGAGTCAAGTTTTCGATAGGAGAAGTCATTCCGGTTCCATCGTGAATTGCAATGGATAACCTTTGAAGCGCGCCGAGAAATGCGCTTTGTTGATGCGCCGCTGTGCTTCAGGCTTGGGTAAGGTTTGAACGTAGGCACTGCCGTTGAGATGCGCGGTATACATAATATACGCGGCGTTCGCGGCTGGCAGCATGAAGATCGCGATCAAAATGTCAGTGACGAAATCCATCGGCGTGATTTCATCATTATGGACGATGACGCGATAAAGCGGACCTTCATCGGTCTGCTCTTCTTCTTTTTCGATTCTTTTCGGAATGATTTGTGAGCGAAGATTCATTGATGAGATTATAAGCCCAGCCCCCACCCAGCCTCCCCCATTTTCCAAAAGAAAATGGGGGAGGCGCCCAAAGGGCGGAGGGGTTCAATTCAATTGTTTCATCTCTTCATCACTTAGAACAATATCGGCCGCCTCAAAGTTTTCTCTGATGTGGGTTGGATTGAACGACATAGGAATAGTAACTACGAATGGCTGCGTCACCAGCCAAGCCAATGCAATTTGATGCGGTGTGGCATGATGCGCTTTCGCAATATTTTTCAACGATACATTTATATTTAAGCTGCCTGCATCAATGGGTGAGTAAGCGGTGAGGATGATGTTGTTTTGCTGACAATATTCCAGCACGCCGTTCTTAACATAAGACTGATCTGAAATGCTATAAGGAACTTGATTCGTAAAGATCGGCGATTCGGTTAAAGCTTTGGATTGCTTCAATAATTTCACATCGAAGTTGCTAACGCCGAGATGTTTTACTTTGCCATCTTTCACAAGTTTGTTCAACGCGCGAAATGTATCTGCGAGTTTCATTCCGGGTGAGGGCCAATGGATGAGATAAAGGTCAACGTAATCCATTTGCAAACGATGCAGACTGGCTTCGCAGGAATTCAACACTTCATCATATTTTAAATGCGATGGCATCACTTTGGATGTGATGAAAAGCGATTCTCGTTTTATTTTGCTGGCGCGTATGGCTTGACCAATCAATTCTTCGGTGTGACCGGATGCATACATTTCAGCAGTGTCAATGTGAGTGTAGCCAAGTTCAAGCGCGGAACGCAACGCGGCTAATGAAACGGAATCCATTTTCGGGTTCGGAGAAGATTCGCCGCCGATCTTCCAAGTGCCGAATCCGATTTTGGGCAGAGTCAGTGTGGGAAGGAGTTCGTATTTCATGGAGTAGGGAGGCGGATCATCCGAATTGATTAAGTTGATTCATTTCAGCAGGAGTCAATTCGATATCGGCCGCATCGAGATTTTCTTTTTGATGTTTGGCGTTGAAGGATAACGGAATGGTGATGACGCGCGGCTGATTGACCAGCCATGCCAGCGCGATTTGATAGGGCGTGACATGATGCGCCTCGGCAATGGATTGCAAAGTTTGCTCAATCGCCAGATGTCCATGACTGACCGGCGTATACCCAATGACAAAAATATTATTTTGCTGGCAATATTCGAGCGTGCCATTTTTTGCGTAATGACGATGAGTGAGACTATACGGAATTTGATTTGCAAAGATCGGCGTTTCGGAAAGCGACTGCGCTTGCTTGATTCGTTTCACATCGAAGTTGCTGACGCCAACGTGCCTGACCTTGCCTTCCTTAACAAGTTGATTGAGGGCGCGGAATGTTTCTTTCATCGGAACCAAAGGATTGGGCCAATGGATGAGATACGCATCAAGATAATCCATTTGCAATCGTCGCAAACTGTTTTCGCAAGAGTGCAAAACATTTTTATAAGCCAGATGATTGGGCCAGATTTTAGTCGTCACGAAAAATGTTTCCCGCTTCATCCCGGACTCGCGAATGGCGCGTCCGATCAATTCTTCGGCGTGACCTCCGCCGTAAATTTCGGCGCTGTCGAAATGTGTAAAGCCGAGATTCAGCGCGGAGCGTAACGCGGAAAGAAAGAACTCATCGTGGTTGCGATCAGCCAGAATGCCTCCGACGAATCTGCCGCCGAGCCGCGCACTGCCAAAACCGATTTTGGGAATTTGAATGTTGTTAAGGGTTTCGTATTTCATAATGACCGATTATAGCATTATGAAAAGTTACATCTTAAATGATGCGAAATTTCTTCTCTATTATGCGGTACCATTATTTATTTATGTCAATTCTTATTTTGTCAATGATATAGGGTTCAGCCTTCGCTATGATGCCTTTTAACCTTAGGCGGAGCAAGAACTGCATACCACTTTCACTTAAAATAGCGTACGTGTATTCACCTTCAGGATAATCCTCATCCGTACCACTTTCCCATTTGATCAATCCGAATTCAATCAGGTTTTGTATCATCTCAGTATAATGTCGAATAGACCCTCTTTGAAGCAACTTAGTTATCAACAGAAAATAATGGAAGAGCTTTGGCTCAGAATCTCCGAGTGTGCGAGCAAGTTCTTCGGCGCTGGTTATAAATGCTTGGCTATTGTTTTTTGAGTTTACGTCGGTAGATAATAACAGACTGTACATCTCTTCGAATAAGAGCCCATTATATGTTACTGAGTTTGCAGATATACCACTTAATTTCTCGCGTAACTCTTTATTCTCTTTTATGAGTCCTGCTATTTCTTCAGCGACCATACCTGTATTAATGCCTTCATTACTCGGTATCCAACCAGCCAATTCTTCTCGATTGCTAAAATCAGCCATAGTTTCCATAATAGCGAGTTTGATATCTTTCGGGTCGCTCCAAAACCTAACCATCTTGCTGCAAACTAACGAGCGAAATTCTTTTAGTTTGTCAGGATGATCTTTTTCAATCACGGAACTTCCAAATTTCTTGACTTTCTTCTCCAAATAATCTTCATTTATGACAACTGCAAATAATGGCTTTCCTTTTTCAACAGCATATTGATACTCAAGTTCAATATAACTTTTTTGGCTTTTAGGTTCGATGCTTCCATATCTGCCGCCAAGAATCAACATATAAACATCAGATTCGTCTATCCAGCGTTTGATCGCAGTCATTTGAGATTCGTCGCCTGCGGCAAATAATTCCATGCCAGCAGGAATATGTCCTGCGGTGAGAATTGCTTCAACAGCGGCTTGTCTTTCTTCATGCAAGTCTGAATAGGTTGATGAAATAAATACTTGAAGTTTTTTCTTTTGAGCCATAGTTCCGCTCCTTGTTTTGAGTGGCTATATTATACGATTATTCTTTGTAAATAACCCCCCTTACTAATTTTTCTTCAAAAGAACATCGTGACTCAAGGGTCGGTCAATTGACTTTGCCACTTTCCAACCTGTGCGAAGGGCAAGCGCGGTGAATGCTTCCAAGCCGCGCATTTGAAGCGCGGCGCGGCTGCCCAAACCGCGTCCATTTAATTTAAGTCCTAACTCATCAGCACGCGTTACGGAACCGGCAACAATTGTATCTGCGGGCGTAACATCAAACAATGCTTGAAGATTGCCGGTAATATCGTCATCGTTGCCATACTCGAATAACGCGCCCTCAGACGAAGCCGCGAAAATATTTTCACCGTCCAAAGATTTTATATACTCGCGCAATGCGTCCGAGTTCGACCAGTTGTAATTGATGTGAGTAAAGTCAATATCCAAGCCATGAAGTGGATTGTTTTCAGCTTGAAGAGCTGTCAATGTGCGTGCGCCAAAGTTGGGACCAGCCGTATTCAAGTCAAGAACGTGGATGAATATTTTTCGTTTAGCAAGCAGATCGGGGCGTTGTTTGCGAATCACAACCAGGGCGTTCAAGCTGTCAATGGCGGGTCCGCCTCCGATATTTAGAAAGTGAAGCGTTGCATTCGGTCGCGAATCCAAAATTGGAATCAACGCGTCGGCGAGCAGATGAACGATATCCTGAATCCGCAAGCGCATGAATAAACCCGCGGGCGAACCCGCGATCCTGCGGTCAATGTCCGTGAAAAAACTTTTGTTAAGGTTGTCCGCACCGAGTTTCAACATGTATGTATTCATGCCGCTCATAAATGTTCCGTTGGCGCCCATGAGTCCGCGCATGAGAACGGACTGTCTCCGCATGAAGGCAAAAATCAGACCTCGGAGAAAAGGCGGAATTTTTTCTGGTCCTTTGGCATCCTGAATAAATTGTTGAAGCTGTGCGTTGAGTTCGCTTTCGTTGAGAGAAACTTCAAAGATGGGATTCGTCACATCGATGATCGGAAGTTCGAGTCCGTCATCGGTTATTGCATAACAAACGCCTGTCTTCTTATTCTTCTCAGGAATTTTAAGTTGCATAATTATCAACTGACAAATTCCGGAAACGTCTTGACGATCTCGCTGTATTCTTTGGCGGCCGCCTCCCAATTAATATTGTCAGTTGCGATTGATAAATTAAGCGTCAGCAATCGTCCCACACATTGATTGCCTTCTGCGAGCCGATCATCGAATTGCTTCTTGAACATGCCGCTGATGGTTGCAACAAATCCGAAGATTGCAACTAAAGCACAGGCAAGTTTCCAGCCGCCATCGTCCACTTGCGCCGCGGCTTGCGGAAACATTTGATTGCCGCCGATCGCGGCGGCGAGTCCGGCCAGCAAGGTTGCGGCGGCAGGCGAAACGACATTCGCCATAAAGAGTTGCGAATCCCTGCGGCGGATCGCGTCCGTTTTTTGTTTGGCTGTATTCAAGCTGGCTTTCACGGTTTGCACAAAAGCGGAATGATCCGATGCTGTTTTATTTGTTTTGATTGCTTTATCTTCAGCCATATCTTCCTCCGGATTTAAATGATTAAGATTTGCCAAATATA
>JBAUMB010000309.1:0-9950 GCA_049578465.1 Anaerolineales bacterium | reverse complement strand
CTCAAGTTCTCTATGGTGATCGCATCAGCAAAGGCGCGGAGCTTCGCATCGGATCGTGCGCCGTGATTTTCGATGAAAGTCGTAAAAAAGTTTTGCTGACGAAACGCGCCGACAACGGCTTGTGGTGTTTACCCGGCGGCAAAATGGAATCGGGTGAAACGCTTGAAGAGTGCTGTCAGCGCGAAGTAATGGAAGAGACCGGCCTCGAGGTCCGCACGAAGCGTTTGATCGGCATCTATAGTAATCGCGATCAGGTGGTGATTTATCGTGACGGGAACAAAGTCCAAATCGCGGTCTTGAGTTTTGAAGTGGAAATCATTAGCGGACATCTGGGCTTGAGCGATGAGACAACTGCGTTCGGATATTTTTCGTTGGACGAAATCGAGTCGATGCCGATGCATGGATGTCATAAAGAGCGCGTGATCGACGCGTTGAAAAACGAAATTATTCCCATCCTTAAGAATTAGAAAACGAAATCAATGAGTGTGTGGATGAACGTTAGGGGTAAAACATTGCGCGTCTGCATGTATGCATAGCCCAGCGCAAAGCCGACGGTCATCTGATAAGTGAATGCAGTGGTCAATGCATATTGCCAATTGTTTAAATTTCCTGCGAGGTCAATCGGAATATGCGACAAACCAAAGATGAACGACGCCAGCCAGACCGCCCAAATCGGACGACGCAAAACTGCTTCGAGCCGCGTTTGGAGAAATGCGCGGTATAGAAATTCTTCGGGCAGTCCCGCGCCGAAGAAATAACATGCCGAAGAGATCACGAAAGATTGTGGCTTATGATTCGTCAACCCGAAGGCGATTAATATAACCAATGGCAGAAGCGCGGCAAGCCACGAAAACTTATCCCAAGTGAATCCGATCTGTCCCAATGAATATCTTAATATTATTAAGAAGACAAATGGCAAAATAAACATTTCAATCGTCTTTGGCAAGGGCGTTTCTGAAATGGGACCGCAGCTGTTATTCAATCCGAACGTTGGAACAGTGTACCAATGCCAGTATTCGCCGATGCGATAAATGATCCAAAGCGCGGCAAGAGTCAGCGCAACGGAAAGCTCAAGACGCGGTTTGCGAAACTTAAAAGGAGTCAGCGTGCGCTGATGGCCGATCAGCCAATAAAAAGCGATGAAGCCAAAAATCCAAGTCAAGGGCTGAAGCGAATCCAAATTCCTGCCACGGATAAATAATATCAGCCACGGTAATAAAGTCAGACCGGTGATGATCAGCGCGTCGCGGTCACGGATAAAATTAAATGGAAGTTCTCGTAGGTCGCGCCAGGTTGTCGTGATGAAGGATCGCATAGCAAGAAGCGATTAGTCTAGCATTCGCGGGCAAGATTGTCAACGCGGCTTGACTCTGATTTGTAAAGGTGGTATATTCGTCGGGCTTCGTTGCGGGGTAGAGCAGTGGCAGCTCGTCGGGCTCATAACCCGGAGGTCGCAGGTTCGAGTCCTGCCCCCGCTACCTTTTATAAAAAGACTGCGTACGCAGTCTTTTTTGTTTTACCAATTTGGTAGGTGTTTGCCCTACCACTTTGTATCTGCAGTGGTACTGATGCCCGCAGATTTTCCGATTCGTTTGTACATGGTCACATTGGTAAACGGTTCACCCAATATTCCATCATGGATTGCCCACGAACGTAAACGAATGCTGTTCATCGTATTCGGCAAACGAAACGTAGAGTCATCCAGTTTGTTGATCAAATCGCCGTTCTCCGAGAATCCTTGATGGATGCGTTCCATTAACTTTTTTCCCTGTTGATAAGCGAAACCATAACGCTCGAAGATCACTGCATTGTGATAATACAACGGCTCGACGAAATACATATCATGCCCGAGATCTTCGATAAAATTTTCGAATCCAATTACAGCCGCTTGCAACATTCTTAAACCGCGTCGAACTTGACCCGGAGCGAGTCCTGCCTCGAGTGCCGCTTTCTCCGCTTCAATATTTCGCGTTAGCGTGCCGAATTGAGTGACGTGTCCATCTGGCATTTTGTCAACGTCAAATCGGGGGGAAGCTGGATCATTCAATATGTAAAGCAGAACATGGATTTGTCCATTGACTGTATCCGTTAAATGTCCGTAAAGAATTGGGTCGGGAAAATTTGGTTCATGGAACAGCGACATTTCCACGTTGCTGGCGCCGGGTGCGAATTGAAATTGCGTGAACGAGTCGAGTTGCGGTGTGTTTGTTTTGGGGAGTTGAAAATGCTCCAACAATTCACGCGGAATCAATCCGTAATAAACTTTACGTTTTTCTTCTTCCGGCAATAAATTGATGCCTCCGATTGTGGAAGGTTTCATAAGTCACTGCCTTTGATGTGCATCCCGCTTGGCTTCGCGTTCTGCATCGCGTTTTGCAATCGTCTCGCGCTTATCGTACAATTTCTTGCCGCGCGCTAAAGCGATTTCGATCTTGGCGCGTCCATGTTTTAAATAAACACGCGTCGGGACAATCGTCATGCCTTTCAAACGCACCGCGTCCCATAGTTCGCGGATTTCCTTTTTATGCAAAAGCAGGCGGCGCTTGCGTTTGGGATCATGATTGTAGCGGTTGGCTTGTTCGTATGGAGCAATGTGCGCCTCGATCAGAAAAGCACTTTGACCATTTTCGATATCCACGTACGATTCAACGATGCTGATCTGCCCGGCGCGAATCGATTTGATTTCGCTGCCCTGCAACGATAATCCCGCCTCAAATCTTTCCAAAAGAAAATATTCAAAACCAGCCTTGCGGTTGGTTGCAACGACTTTTACATCCTCGGCCATTGATTTCATTTTAACACGATTGCGAATATCAACTTAAATGAGAAGCGGCAACGGGTTGTATTGTGTTAAGCGGCGAACCCCATTTGAAGATTGCAATTCCAGCCAATATGCGTGCTGCGGCAAAAATGAATAACGCCGTGGTCAGGCCGATTGCGTTCGCGATCAAAGGACCAGCCAAGGAACCAACCAACACGCATAAATTCAAGATCACGTTATACCATGCTAAATAGGCAGGCCGGTCATTGGCGGGAATATGTTCGAGAAGATAATTGGCGTATGCGCCGGTCGCTAATGCCGATGCGAGTCCGCCAATGGCTGAGGTGACATAAAAATGCAAGGGCGTGCTAGCTAGCGCCATGCCGATTGGATACAATGCCATGGTTAGGATACCAATGGCTGTCACTTTTTGATTTCCAATTTTCTGAACCATACTTCTTAGTTGAGTTGAGCCGATCAGCAATATAAAATAAAATATCGCTGAGCCAATGCCAATTTGATTATCGGTTAAATGCAGTACATTGACTTGGATCAACGGAAAGATAGGCAACGGAAGGTTCTGCGTTAGATGAAAAAGTAACAAGGCAAACAAGACGACTCGAAAAGGTGTTTGCCAAACATCGGCGCGGATGGCGGAGAAAAAACTTGAGCGGCGAGTGGTTATTTCGGGACTTTGAATCGGCTTCGGGCTCGGATGAAGCGTTTTAACATCGGGTATTGCAATTGGCTTGATCAAATAGAGATGCAGACTGCTCATGGCTGCACCAAAAAATCCAATGCCAAACACAACCTGATATCCGAAGGGAAAGGCGAGTTTGTTGAGTAAATAGCCGCTGCCAATGGATGAAATCATATAAGTAATCGATAGCACCACATTTCGAATGCCGGCCACATGAGCGCGGTATTCGTTGGGAACAGCAGATGCAAACAACGCGTTGAACCCTACGGATAAAGGCGTGACCGGGATCGCCATCAAAAGGGCCAGAATAATCAATGCCCAGATTTGTCCTGAATTTCCAAATAACCAAGGGAGTGGAATCCAAAGCAGGAAACCAATTCGGTAAACAACAGATGACCAGAAGACGGCTTTGCCAATCGGACGAGCCTCGACCCAATGCCCGGAAGGAATGGCTAAAGTCAGACTCACAATTGCGCCCATTGCGGTTAGCAGGCCGATTTCAAATCCATTGGCGCCCAGCCGCGTGGCATAAATGTTAAGAAAAT
The DNA here is from genome assembly GCA_049578465.1 of Anaerolineales bacterium. Taxonomy (GTDB): domain Bacteria; phylum Chloroflexota; class Anaerolineae; order Anaerolineales; family Villigracilaceae; genus Fen-1038. The sequence goes on along the minus strand of JBAUMB010000309.1, from coordinate 5,944 downwards.
TAACCGACGAACCTGCCAGGACTCCATACCAGCCGATATCGAAATAAAGATGAATGAAGTTCCAGCGATGTTCCGGTGGAATATTACTTTGAAAAAGTCGGGAGAGCACGCAAGCATTATACTGTTCCAAGCCTAAAATGTTGCATGTCAAGTGTCATTAGCCCTTACGTTGATTTCCATATTTTGTTAACTGCCATGTGCTTCTATGAAAATTGTGCGGATAGCGGGCGTATAATTAACGAATGTCAACCTTAAAGAATCAATTTCTCTTAAATCCCAAAATTCATTTTCTAAATCACGGTTCGTTCGGTGCGACGCCGAAGCCGGTCTTTCAAAACTATCAGCGTTGGCAGCGCGAGTTGGAATTTCAGCCTGTTGAATTTTTAGGACGACGCGCTACAAGCCTGATGGCTGATTCCCGCCTCGCGCTTGGAAAATATCTGGGTACCGATGCTGATAACTTGGTCTACACTCAAAACGTCACGATCGCGCTCAACATCGTGGCGCGTTCGCTTGAACTAGGTCCCGACGATGAAGTCTTGACGAGCGATCATGAATATGGCGCGCTCGACCGCACTTGGAGATTTTTATCCAAGGAACGCGGATTTAAATATATCAACCAAAAAATCTCTTTGCCGCTTTCGACTACGAAACAATTTGTGGATGATCTTTGGCAGGGAGTATCTGCTCGAACGCGCGTGATCTTTCTCAGTCACATTTCATCGCCGACTGCGATTCTGTTTCCGGTTGCGGAAGTGATTCGCCGGGCGCGCGAGAATAATATTCTTACAATCATTGATGGCGCGCACGCGCCGGGGCAAATCCATCTTGATCTGGATTCACTCGGCGCGGATTTTTATGGCGGCAATCTGCATAAATGGTTGTGCGCGCCGAAGGGTGCGGGATTTTTGTATGCACGTCCCGACGTTCGACATTTGCTTAAACCGTTGGTGGTTTCGTGGGGCTATGAAAGTGAAGAACCCAGCCGTTCAACTCTGGTTGATTATCACGAGTGGATGGGAACGCGTGATCTTGCCGCGTTTTTATCGGTGCCGGCCGCGATTGAATTTCAGGAGAAAAATGATTGGGATCGCGTCCGCGCTGATTGTCACGGCTTGGCGCGTGAGGTGTTGAATAAAATCGAATCGCTGACTGGCATTCCATCGTATTATCCCGATGACAGTTGGTATGTTCAGATGTTCGCCGCGCAATTGCCCGATTCGATTAACGTTTCTAAATTCAAGAGTCGGCTATATGATAAATATCGAATTGAGACGCCCGTTCATGAATGGAATGGAAAGAAATTGATTCGAGTTTCAATCCAAGCATACAACACAGAAGAAGATATTAAGGCTTTAATGAATGCGCTGAAACGTTTGCTTTCATAACGCATATAATTTGTGGGTAAGGATTTTATGTTGCACTATATCAGGATGGTGGTATGGATATTTCTTTAGCATTAGGTGCAGGCGGCGCAAAAGGCAATGCACACATTGGGGTTTTGCGTCAGCTTGAAAAACATGGATTCCGCGTCCGCGCCATCGCCGGAACAAGTTTCGGCGGTGTGGTCGGCGCGGTGTATGCGGCTGGATATTCGATTGATGAATTGGAAGAGATTTTCGCGCGCGCGGATCAACATCATTTATATGGACGCCGTCCGCAGGATAATGCCTCGTTGTATGGATTCGCAGGTGTTGAGCAATGGCTGATTGACGCGCTTGGAGATCGCACCTTTGCCGATCTTAAAATTCCGTTTGCAGTTGCGGCAGTTGATTTGAATAGCGCCCATGAAGTGATCATATGCGAAGGCCTCGTGCGCGACGCGATTCTTTCAACGATTGCATTACCTACGATCTTTTCGCCATTTCGCACCGACGGAATGGAACTAGTGGATGGCGGTATTTTCGATCCGGTGCCTGTTTCAACGGCTCGTTCTCTCTCGCCTCATCTTCCAGTCGTCGCGGTTGTTTTAGCGAATCCCATCGGCGAACCGACGCGCTTGCCTTCTTTGCGTCTGCCGATTCATGAATCCATCATCCAACAACTGACTCGCTTGCGCATCACACAGGCAATGAGTGTGTTCGTACGAACGTTAGATGTTTCTGATCGCATGTTAACTGACTTGCGTTTGAAGATTGATAAGCCCGATGTGATCATCCGCCCCGACGTTGCCGATATTGGTTTGCTAGATGTGGTCGATGTGCATGAAGTTGCCAAGCGCGGCGAAGTCGCGTTCGAAGCGGTTCTACCCGAACTCAAGCGTGTTACCAACTGGTCGAATCGTCTGCGCCGCCGATTGCTTAGAGATTGACTATGAAACGCGATTTGCGTAATTATGCAAAGCGAACGAACGTCCAACTTGCGGTTGGCGCGTTCGCTTTGCTTTTTATTTTTGGGCTGGGATTAATCTGGCTTTTCTATGGCAAAGGTGCGGCTTTGATAGGCTTCTTGTGTTTGCTCGGCGCGCTTGTGCCGATTGTCCTTATTTTGCTAGCGTTATTTGGTCTGGACTGGATTGTAAAAAATGCGCGTTCAAAGTGACACCGAATTGATTGCTTTTCAGAATTGGATTCTGCGCGTTCGAGCGGCAACTCAGAACTCTGCGCGCTTGTTACTCCTCCTGCACGGCTGGACCGGCGACGAAAACTCGATGTGGGTTTTTATGCGAAACTTTCCTTTGGATTATTGGATCATCGCGCCGCGCGCGCCGTATACCACGGAACCAAGCGGCTATTCATGGCGAACAGCGCGAGCGCCTCAATCCGGAACTCGCGGCTGGCCCAGCTTCGAAGATTTTCATACCTCTGCCGATTCATTGATCGCGTTGGTGGACGATTACGCCGCGCAGAATCAAATTGAAGCGAATCAATTCGATGTGATCGGCTTCAGTCAAGGCGCGGCGTTGACAAATACACTTACATTGCTTTATCCCGAACGCATTCGACGCGCAGGCGTGCTGGCTGGCTTTCTGCCCGTTGGATCGGAATCATTGATCGAGAAACGCCCTTTAAACGGCAAACCGTTTTTCGTCGCGCATGGAACGCAGGATGAAAAGGTCAAGATCGAATATGCGCGTCAATCCGTTGAGATGCTGGAACGCGCGGGTGCGACCGTCACATTCTGTGAAGATGAAGTCGGGCATAAACTTAGTGCGAATGGCCTGCGCGCGTTGGAAGAATATTTTTCTTAACACTTTCTAAGTCGCATGTTGACTCAGGTTCTCTTTACGAGTATCCTTATCTAATCTTTTTGCGAAGCACTGCGGAGTTTTTTCAATTAGCGCTTTGTCTTTTATTTATGTAATCAATGGAATCATTGTAAATGATAATTACAAGAAGCAGTAAAGGTGAATGAATATGAAATCTAACTCTTTATCGCGCCGCGAATTTCTTAAACTGGCTAGTTTCGGCGCGGGCGCGCTTGCACTGAATCCATTTTTGGGTTCGCGTGAATTTATTATTCCATCGTTGGCGCAATTTCCGGCAGGAGATCAATTGGGTAGAGTCGCCGTACAACCTTATTTCAACTCTACGGTGCTGAGAACGAGTCCGGATGAAAATGCTACAGCGATTCGAAATGTGAATCAGGATGAAGTTGTTGTTTGGCTGCGCGAGGTCGTAGGCACCACAGATACCGGAGGCATCAGTCGGCAATGGGTTGAGACACCAGATGGTTTTTTGTATTTGCCGCACATTCAACCCGTCCGTAATTTGCCGAATACTCCGATCCCTGCTGTTCCGGCGGGCAAGCCGGGCTTTTGGGCTGAGGTGACGGTTCCTTACGTTGACTTACAAATCCAAAACCAACCGATTGCTCCTGCAATAAAATTCTTGATGGAACATAATGAGCCGGTGCGGTTGTATTATGGTCAGGTAGTGTGGCTCGATCAAGTAGGAACGGATTCGGCTGGAAAGGTTGTTTATCGTTTTAATGAGTCGCCGGGTCATGGTTATGGATACGGTGATCTGTTTCTGGCCGAAGCGGCCGCCTTTCGTCCGCTGACACAGGATGATGTTTCGCCGATTGATCCGAACGTTGATCCGGCAACGAAAAAAATCACGGTGGATTCAACGCCGGAGCATCAAACGCTTTCATGCTTTGAAGGCAAGAACGAGGTTTACTTCTGTAGAATTTCGAGCGGCGATGATCAGGCACAATATTCAACGCCGGTCGGCGATCAAGCTACGGCGCGAAAAATGTTTTCGATTCATATGTCCGCCAATTTGGGCAAAGCGGGTGGCAGCGATAGTGGTTATGATACGATGGCGGTTCCGTGGCCCACGTTTTTCAATCTCAATGTTGGCGCGGCAATCCATGGAGTTTTCTGGCATAACTATTTTGGATACCAGAAATCTCACGGCTGTGTCAACGTCACACCTGAAGATGCCAAATGGATTTTCCGCTGGACTTCGCCGTTTGTTTCTTTGGATCAAAGCGAAATACAAATGCAATGGCCCAACGTTGGCACGCCGGTATCAGTCAGTGATTTAGAAGCAACGAAGACAACAGGATAAATATTTCAATGAATATTTCGGAAGTCACCATCGGCTTGGCATTTCTTGCCGGACTCGCTTCTTTTCTCTCGCCCTGTGTTTTTTCTTTAGTGCCGGCTTATATCGGCTATTTGAGCGGACGCGCGGCTGGCGGAGAAAATACTGCCTCGAATCGCTGGATCACTTTTTCTCATGGCTTGGCATTCGTGTTGGGCTTTAGCATCGTCTTCATTGTTTTAGGTATCGCCGCTTCAGCCGCGGGCGGATTGCTTTTCGATCTACGCAATTGGCTGGCGAAGATCGGTGGGGTGGTTGTCATTATTTTTGGTTTGCACATGATCGGTGTGTTTCGCATTCCATTTTTGGAATACGATGCGCGCGTCCATGAATTGCCCGATCCAAAGTTAGGTTATCTTTCGTCGGCATTGATGGGCGTGTTTTTCTCAGCAGGATGGTCGCCGTGTGTGGGACCGGTGTTGGGAACGATCTTAACGTTTGCCATCAACGGCGGTTCGATTGCGCTCGGAATCAAATTGCTTTCATCATATTCCGCCGGATTGGCAATTCCATTTCTTGCCGCCGCGCTTGGCATCGGCTGGGTGACTACGATTTTGCGAAGATATAACAGGGTGATGCATTATGTGGAGATCGCAATGGGCGTGATATTAGTGATTGTCGGTGTGATGCTGTTGACAGGCGTGTTCGAGTTGATTGCCCAGCGCGGCCAATTTTTCTATTTCAACTTTGGAATTTAATTGAGGCAGAATGCTTAACGTAACTCTTTATACGCGCGACCACTGTGAATTATGCGATCAGGTTAAAAAAGATTTGAAGGATTTAGAAGATAGATTCCCGCATCATCTTGCTGAAGTGAATATTGATTCTGATCCGGCGCTGAAGGAAAAATACGGCGACCAAATTCCGGTGGTGGAGATTGGACCGTACAAACTCAAGGCGCCGATCACGCGTCAAGCATTGGAGATGACGCTGGGAGCAGCGAATGACCGCCGCGGTCAGTTGGAAAAAGTCGACAGCGAAAAATTTCAGGCGCGCGTCCGTAAAGGCGAAACGATTTCGAGAAGCGACCGCATTTATTTTTGGATCGCCCAACATTATTTGGCTCTCATCAACTGGATTGTGTTTATTTATGTGGGCTTGCCTTTCCTTGCTCCGGCTTTGATGAAAATCGGCGCGGAGGTTCCGGCAAAAATAATTTATACGATTTATAGTCCGCTCTGCCATCAGTTTGCATTCCGGTCTTATTTTCTTTTTGGCGAACAGCCATATTATCCATTGAAGGAAGCGGGTATGGTGGGAGTCAAAACGCTAGAGCAGGTTACGGGATTTCAGAATCTGGCAGACCCGTTTAGCATTTCGCGGCTGTATGCGCGCCAGTTTATCGGCAACGCAACGCTGGGATATAAAGTTGCGGTCTGCGAACGATGCGTCGC
>JBAUMB010000308.1:0-14025 GCA_049578465.1 Anaerolineales bacterium | reverse complement strand
CATCGGGGTTAAGAACGCAATAGAGCGGCTTGATCGTACTTTCCAAACCAGTGATGGCAGGATCTAACTCGGTCTTGTTGATCCCAATGTCTACGGGGACGCTCAAGGCAACCGGAACAGTCGTTTGCACCGGAACGCTAAAATTCAAGATTACATTCAAGTTAGTGCCAGCCGGCAAAGTCACATCCGCGTCCGAATCAATGTTGAATGTGCCGGTGGAAATTTTGACGTGGGCGTTTGGGATTTCAACCGCGTCAGCCAGCGAAATGTTCGTGGTAGTTTGCACTGGAATGGACATGCTTAACGGAATATTCGTTTGCACAGGAATGGTGGTCTTGATATGAGCCGCGTCCATTCGCTCGAAGTTCGAATAGAGACCGCCAACTAAACCTGTTCCCGCCCTCCCAAGACCCGCGATATCCAAGTCGCGCACTGCACCAATCAATACCGCAAGCAGGATAATGTTTACACTCAATGAAATGACGCTGGCAATGGTCCAAAAAGCTGGAAAGAATTGGAACTTTGATTTGACGGTTTCCGCTTGAGGCGTGGTCGGAGGCAGAGCATGAACCGGAGTAGTTTCGGAAACCGGTTTTACATCAACAGATTTGGCTTTCGGCAAGCGATTGATTGGCGATTCATCGTTCTTATTTCCACTCATGATAGCGTGCAGACGATCTGCAGGCGTTTGTTTCGATTTATTATCGAGCTTCGTCATACGACCTCCTCTGAAACAAGCTTAATCTTAACATAAATTCGGATAGCAGAATCCGACTAAGATAATTTTTCGATGACCATCTCAACTCATCTTATTCTAACAGAGACGGCGTAACCTTGTCATCAATCGAACGACTGGTGTTACGATTTATGCCGTCTTGTATCGTATCTATTTTTCCAATATAATGTTTTCATTTAAAACGGTGGAGGAGGAAGTGTGACTGAAGCAAATACATATTTTGTAGCAGTGATCGGAGCCGGGCCATCCGGTTTGTTTGGTGCGCGCGAGCTTGCCAATCAAGGTGCGCGCGTGGTGGTCTTCAACCGCGATATCAAGCCGGGCGGACTCGCCGAATACGGCGTCTATCCCGATAAACATAAAATGAAGGAAGGCTTCCGCAAACAATTCCGTCAAGCCTTGGCGAATGAGAATCTGATCTATTATTCAAACGTAAAAGTTGGGGCGCAAGGCGATCTTACTTTGGACGATTTGCGTTCATTGGGATTTCAAGCCATTCTCGTTACCGTTGGCGCGCAAAGCTCAAAGTGGCTGGGCTTGCCGGGTGAAGACCTCGAGGGTGTTTATCATTCCAAGCCGGTTGTTTTGGCTTACAACTTGCTTCCACCTTATGATGAGCAAAAATTCGATCTAGGAAAACGCTGCGCAATTATCGGAGCCGGCAATGTGATGCTCGATCTGGCTTATTATTTCATTCACGAAGTCAAGGCGAACGAAGTCATCGCCGTGGTGCGGCGCGGACCCGGCGAGGTGAATTTCACAAAAGAAGAGATGACGCGCTCCATCGCCAACTTAGATATGGATGCATTCGAAGCGGAAATGAAACGCGTCACGCCGATTCTGCAAGCGGTCAATCAGGACCCGGAAATTGGTCGGCACAAAGTGTTGGACGCGCTGCCGAAAGCGGAACCCAAATTCGGCGACGCACGGTTCCGCTTCGAGTTCCTGACCTCGCCCGTTCAAATGATCGGCGAAAACGGCAAGTTGAAACAATTGGAAGTTGAAGATAATATTCTTGTGATGAAAGATGGCGAGGTCAAGGCAAAAGGAACCGGTCACAAGCGCATCTTGGATGTTGACACCGTGATCTTTTCCATCGGCGATAAAGTGGATGCTTCGTTCGGTCTGCCGTCCGATTCGAATGAATTCTTAAAGAATCCAAACCCGCGCTATCCGATTGATGGATTATCGTTTGAAGTTTTTGATCCGAATACCAACTCCACGATTCCAGATGTGTTCATCGGCGGATGGGCGCGCAAAGCCAGCGAAGGCTTAGTCGGTTATGCGCGCAAAGATGGAACCAATGCGTCGAAAGCCGTCTGGCAATATTTGCAAACCCTGCAACCCACCACTCCAAATCTTGAAGCCGTTGCAGCAAAGCTAAAGAGTCTAAAGAAGCCAGTCGTCACGAAAGACGATATCAAAAAATTAGAAGCGGCTGAAGCCGCCGAAGCTCAAAAGCGCGGACTGGAAGAATTCAAGTTCGCCACCAACGATGAGATGTTGCAAGCAATGGGATTGAACGTCACAGCATAATTTTTCAAGCAATGTGAATATAATGGCGCAAGGATGCAAAAGAAATATCGTGTCCTTGCGCCATTGCGTTAAAATAGCATTGGACAATAAGTTGAGATCATGTCCAAACGTGACCTAATCTTTCGCAAACCGTTGATGAATGCGGCAGGAACACTTGGCTTCGCACCGGATTTTCACGCGCCGATTCCATGGGATGACTTCGGCGCGTTCATTACAAATCCGATTTCACTTCGTCCGCGAGCTGCCGCGTCTCAACCGGCTTTGATCGAATACACTGGCGGATTTTTGTTGCATACCGGTTTGCCGAATCCCGGATTGAATGCAACGCTCAAGAAATATGCGCGGCGATGGAACGACTCGCCGTTGCCGGTCATTGTTCATCTCATGGCTGATCGTCCTGAAGAGACAAAACAAATGGTGCAAACATTGGAGAGCATTGATAACGTCATAGCGGTTGAACTTGGCTTTGCGCCTTTATTAGCAAATGATATTTTGTCACTCACTTTGGAAATGTGCATTGGCGAAGTGCCGTTGATATTTTGTTTGCCATTAGAACAAATCTTATCGCTCGGTCCGCGGCTGATTGATGAAGGCGCGGACGTCATCAGCATTGCCGCGCCGCGTGGAGCATTGTCCGCTAACAGCAGAGGATTGATCGAAGGAAGATTATTTGGTCCATCATTGTATCCACAATCGCTTGAAATTGTTCACTCCACTACCAAACTTGGACTTCCCATTATCGGCGCGGGAGGCGTTTATTCCAAAGAAAACGCCGACGCGATGATCGCGGCCGGCGCATTGGCAGTTCAAATGGACTCAGTATTATGGCGAGGAATAAATTCCTAAGCTTGTTTTCCTTTTTACTTGGATAACGAACAACGGGTCAAAAGACACATTCACCATGTTAAATATTTCTCCATTATAATCATCTGAAATCCCAATTCTCAAAGAGGTTGTTATGGAAAGGAATTCAGAGATCATGGAAGCAAAAGCTCACAAACCAAGGTTGGTATTAACTCATCATGTTCAGAAAACTGTTCACGGCGATAGCGCAGTCGGTCGCTTTAACACTCAGGTTGCTGTAAAAGTTACAAAGTCCGTCGGCTCGATGTGGTGTGCATATGCATTCGCAGTGATTGCAATCATCTCATTGCCATCGGCGATTAAGTCGGGCAACTCGATTATCATCATCAGTTGGATTGCGCAGACTTTCTTGCAGTTGGTGTTGCTGCCCATCATCATAGTCGGTCAAAATGTGCAAGCCGCGGCGAGTGATGCGCGCGCTGAAAGCGATCACGAAACGCTCCTCTCCATCCATACCCTAACTTCTGAAGTTCACACCATCGCTGAGCGACAAACCAAAATGCTAGAAATCCTTGAAGAAAGAACCAAGGCTTAGATAATTCCTAAACTCCAATATTATTTTCCCTGCTGCTTTTATTGCACGCGGCGCTGAAACAATTATCTTTCCAACCAAATGGTCACGGGACCATCATTATGGATTTCCACTAGCATGTGTTGACCGAATCGTCCGGTCTGGGTCGGGACGCCGTGGCGGCTCAGCAATTCGACAAAGCGATCCACCAGCGGTGCAGCGACTTCCGGCATTGCCGCGTCCGTGAAAGATGGCCGGCGTCCCTTGCGCGCATCCGCGTACAAAGTGAATTGGGAAACGACAATCGCTTCACCTTTTACATCCAATACCGATAAATTCGTTTTGCCTTCCGCATCTTCAAAGATTCGCAAATTGGCAATTTTCTCTGCGAGAAATTGAACTTGTTCTTCACCGTCGCCGTGACCGACGCCTAATAAAATCAACAGGCCTTTTCCAATTTTGGAAATGACCTGTCCATTTATAGTAACGCTAGCTTGACTAACTCGTTGAATCAAAATCCGCATATTTGATTTTACGGCAGTTGCACCGCTGCGCGGACCTCTTCCATCGTCTTTTGCGCGATGACGCGAGCGCGATTTGCCCCGTCATTAAGCGTATCCTTTAATAGTTCCGGTTTGGAGGCGAGTTCTGCACGTTTGGCACGGAACGGCTCAAGATGTTGGTTAAGATTTTTAGCATAAAGTAATTTGCAATCCACACAACCGATTCCCGCGCGGCGGCATTCCACGTTGACCATATCCACATCACTTTGCGGAGAGAAAATTTTGTGCATCGTAAAGACATTGCACACATCAGGGTTGCCGGGATCGGTGCGTTTGATGCGCGCCGGATCGGTGACCATTTCTTTAACACGCTTCGTGGTCTCTTCAGGCGTGGCTGCCAGTTCGATATGATTATTTAAACTCTTGCTCATTTTCTCTTTGCCATCAATACCCAATATTTTTGGATAGATGGTGTTTTTCATTTGCGGCTCGATCAACACTTTGGTCTTATAACGATAATTGAATGAACGCACGATCTCGCGCGCAAACTCAAGATGAGGCGCTTGATCGATTCCCACCGGCACAACATCCGTCTTGTAAAGAACGATGTCAGCCGTCATCAAAACGGGATAGCCGAGCAAACCATAATTCACGTTCTCCGGTTGTTGACGGACCTTTTCCTTGTACGTTGGAAGATCAGTCAGTTTACCAAGCTGAGTTACCATCGAAAGAATCGTGTGAAGCTCCATCACTTCCGGCACATGCGATTGGATGAACAAGATGGTCTCTTCGGGACGCACACCCGCGGCAAGCAAATCCAGCGCCATGTCATACGTGTTCTGACGAAGGTTCTTGGTATCCTCGACCGTTGTCAGCGCGTGAATATCCACGATGCAGTAAACGCATTCATAATCGTCCTGCAATGCCACGTAATTTTGAATCGCGCCGAGGTAATTTCCCAAATGCGCCCGGCCAGTTGGGCGGATGCCCGAAAAAACGCGTCCCTTTTTCTTTAACATTGGCTTCACTTATCCTTCAACGATTTTACTGACCAGACCTAGGACTTCGCCCGCTTCGGCGTGACGTTTGGTCTGGAGTTTGGAATAGATCAATTTTCCGTTCACGCTGACCTCGAAGCGGCCCCCGTCCGAGGGAATCAGAGTCACCGATTCGATCACATGCTCAAACTCCTTGAGCAAATCTTTTTCCAGGCTCACGGCCCGGTCGGTATAGTGTCAAACCGCACAGTAGACAATCTCGATCTTGAGCATAATAGCCTCACAACTTATTTTGATGAACGTTAGAAAATTATAACATGCCGCATTCAAGTCTTGGCACTTATGGATAAGGCGCGCTATAATCACATTGTTAAGGAGAAAGTCCATGCCTGTTTATACCTATCGCTGCGAAAATTGCGGCGTGCAATTCGAACGTCATCAATCCTACACCGACGAACCGCTAAAAGTCTGCCCGGAATGCCGCAAGAAAACCTTGAAAAAGGTAATCTCGCCGGTGCGGGTTGTATTTAAAGGATCCGGCTTCTACTCAACGGATCACAAGTCCCCTTCCGGCGGAGATCCTTCAAGAGATACGAAAGCAAAAAAAGAAGAAGTCAAGCCGACCAAGCCCAAAGAAACTAAGTCCGCTGAAAAAAGCGATAAGAGCGAATCATAATCGCCGACCTTGGGTCGGCGATTATGATTTATCGTACGAATCTTGAACGATAATTTCCACAAGCCTTTCATTCATTGAGAATAAGATAATCTTCTGTCTTGCAATCGAAAGATTATTTGATATGATGCTTTCTAACAATAGAAAGGATGTTATCCATGATAAAGTCATTTAGAATTTTTAGCATCATAGCAATCTGTGTTCTTGCGATTGGCACAATCTCAGCCAGCCCCGCTGCGAAAATAGTTCCTCCATCTCCTACGCCGCCCGTGCTGACATTTATCCCAGTGGCGGCGGCAAGCAATTTGACCGAACCGGTTTTTTTCACAAACGCAGGTGATGGAACCAACCGATTCTTCATCGTGCAGCAAACCGGTCAAATCCTGGTCATGGACACTATCAGTTCTACTCCTACTCATTTCCTAGATATATCAAGTTTGGGCGCAAATCCGGTTACCGATTTCATCAGCAATCTATCCCCAGGCGGAGATACTGAACAAGGCTTGCTCGGCTTAGCCTTTGATCCCAATTACGCGACCAATGGGTATTTTTACATTACATACACTACAGACGTTGACCTTCCCTGCCCATATATAACTACTAACGGTGATGACTGCCCCTTTGCAACAACATTAGCGCGCTATCAAGTTTCTTCAAATCCAGATGTGGCTGACGACACAACTGGGACAGTATTATTATCTGTGCCCAAGAGATTTTCCAACCACAATGGCGGGATGATCGCCTTCGGGCCGGATGGATATTTATATATGTCTATCGGTGATGGCGGCGCCGGCGGCGATCCGGATGGCAACGGTCAAAGCTTGGATACATTATCCGGAAAACTCCTCAGACTGGATGTGGATGGTACGCCAGATTCGGGAAAGAAGTACGCGATTCCTCACACCAATCCTTTTTACGGTAGCAGCGATTCAAACGTACAACAGGAAATCTGGGCTTATGGCTTGCGCAATTCCTGGCGCTTCTCCTTCGATAAATTAACCGGCGATCTTTATATCGGTGACGTAGGGCAGGACAGACAGGAAGAAGTGGACTTTCAATCCCATTCAAGCGCAGGTGGTCAAAACTATGGCTGGCATATTCTGGAGGGTAATCTCTGTTACAACCCTATGTCCGGATGTGTCAAACCGGCTAATTACGTCCCGCCAGTCGCCACGTACAACCACGGCGTCAATGATTCATATGGCTGTGCATTAATGGGCGGCTATGTTTATCGCGGAAGTCAATTTCCCTCGATGCAAGGCTGGTATTTTTACGGCGATCTCTGCTCTGGAAAAGTTCTCGGGTTAGTCAAGAACGGAAACACATGGAAGTCTACTCTATTGGCTTCCACTCCATATAACATTACCTCCTTTGGCGAGGATGAACAAGGCGAACTCTATCTGATAGATTACGCGGGTGGACAAATCCTCCAGATTTCAGAAGCTCCAACCAATGCGACAAGCACACTTACATCGCAAGGAAATCTCGATGGATTCATTACTGAAAGCAGTGCCGGCAGCGGCGAGGGTGGAACGTTCAATTCGACCGGCAAATGGTTCAACGTCGGAGATACATCCGACAATCGACAAATGCGCGCGATCCTATCCTTCACCAAAGCCAGCTTGCCCGCTCAGGCGGTCATTAGTTCAGCTACTCTAAAAATAAAGTTGTACAAAATCAGCGGCGATCCATTCGGGGCGCTGGGCGATCTTTCAGCGGATATAGCAGTTCCAAACTTTGGATCCAGTTCAGCACTCGAAGCGGGAGATTTCAGCGCCGCGGCAACCGATTCGGGCATCGCGACATTTAGTCCACTGAGCGGAGGCTGGTATTCAGCTGCCATTTCTGATCCAAGCGATATCAACTTAACCGGCACCACGCAATTCCGCCTGGCATTTACAGATGACAGCGCAGGCAATTATGCAAGTTTCTATAGCGGAAACTATGGCATCAGTTCCCGCCCACAACTGATCATCCAGTACTCTATCCCGTGATATAAAAATCAAGGGTATAAAACTCTGCTGGAGGTTGTCCCTCCAGCAGACTGTACTCGCTCTATGCAATGTTGTGAACCCAATCAGCGGTCAAAAGCAAATGTCTTTAAGGCAACGGCTGTATGATCACGGGCGGAGGTGACGCAGGCGGGATAGATTTTTGATTTTTCTTCGGCTTCGGGGTTGGTACCAGCGTGGCGGGCGGATTCTTGATGAATTGGATTTCCGCCTGACACATATTATCGCCGCTGGAGTCGCGTGCCAAAACTTCGGCGCTAAAACTTCCATCTTCTGGAAAGTCATCCATATAGAGTGTTCTGGAAGTGCCGGTTACGGTGTAGTTTTGTTTTCCCCCACCCCCGGGCAGATCGACTGAAAGAATGTAATACGAAGCCTGTGATACTGCGGTCCAGGCAAAATTGACCGGGCCGGTCTGCGGGAGTTCTGCCCCATTGCTTGGACTCGTAAAGCTGATTGTGCAGGCCGCTGTCGGCGTCGGCGGCGGCACCGTTGGGGTTACTGGAGGCCCATTGAACGACCAGCATGTGCAACTCGCGGCGAGGAGCGATGCAACCGCGATGAGCGGTGCAAATTTTTTTGCAAAGATCGAAAATGATTTCACTCGGGTTTTGTTTCTCCTTGGGATGGATTATGCTGGAGATAATGATAAGTGAAAATCCCCCGTGCGGGGGACTTAAAGCATCATGGAAACAATCATGACCTAAAATTTTGCCGTAATCTTCTTGACCGTCTCCGCACCGCGCAAAGTGGAGGGCTTGCCAAGCATCTTCTCTAGCACCGCGTTGGAAAATGTCGAGTCGCTTTGCTTCTTCTGGCACATCCAATAAAGTTCGCGTCCGTGAATACGAAAATCATCGATGCTCGTCTTCAATGCCATTACTTTTTTCTTTGAGTCGTCGCTAGGCGATTCTTTAAGGAAGGCAATATTGAACGCGGCGGCCGCATCAAGTTGAGGCTGAGGGAAAGGTTTGTAATCGGCAACCGCTTTGAGTTCCGCATCGGTTCGGATAAAGGTCGCCACGTCATAGCTAAGTTCTTCACGTAGTTTGGATTCGATCTTCTTTTCGAGAGCATTACTATCCTTTGAATTCGTTTCAAACAAAACGTTCCCACTGGCGATGAACGTTTCAACGTTTGAAAATCCAAGCGACTCAAAAAGTTGCCGCAAGGTATCCATTTTGACGGTATGTCCACCGACATTAATAGCGCGCAGAAAGGCAATATATCGGCTCATGATTAATTGGTCCAAGGGATTATTTCCGGTGCCGTGAATCCTTCCTTATCCTGGACAAAGATGCGTGCGCTGGAAGGTTGGCTGCAACCCGACTCGTCTGGCACATTTACAGACAAATTATTTGTTCCATAAACATCGAAAACGAGCTGACCTCCGACGCAATGCCATGCTTCAACAACATACTTTAATTGACCTTCTCCCGGATCCAGATCAGGTCTGCGATAGGTGTCGCTCCATGAAAGCGTTACCACATTTCCGCTTCGGGATGATTTCACAGTTGTGGGCGGTTTGGTGTAAGGCGTTTTTGGTAAAGGAGCTTGATCAGGATAAACATTCGCGAGACTCATTACTTCGCCATCTACCTGAATTTGTGTTGCATCGATCCAGCATGGATTTTTTCCGCCAGAGGCTTGAATATAAAGCCATGTTCCATTGACATTACGGCCGATTATTTGCATTGTAGCACCAGCATTGATACCATAATCATATAAGTAAACTTTGCCCGGACCATAATAACAATAGGCATGTTGCGTTACGGTTCCCTTCAGGATCGAGGGAGTTGGTGTCACCGTTGGCGTTTCCGTATTCGTAGGCACAGCCGTCTCGGTTACTGTCGGTATGAGTGTGGATGTAGCAGATGGAGCTATCGCAGTCAGCGTGGCAGATAAATTAAGTGTCTGCTGCGCCTCGGGACTGTTTTCCAGCCATTGTTGATATTCATCCAACGTCATTGATCCGACAATCGGAATCTTATATTGACCCGTAGCCGGGTCGCGAGGAAATAGAGCTGTCATTTGACCGGTCGTTAAATCAACACTGCCCGCATTGTTGCCCGCACTGCAATGACCTTCAAGACAAGTAACAATCACATTTCCCGTTGCCGAATCCAAAAATACACCGAGATAAGAACCGCGCACGGACGCCGTACCCGACGGCGTGTTTACGCTCGCTTGGCCGCCGTTAAGAATGATAAATATATTTCCCAAGCTTAAATTGAATTGCCTATTTGCCGATTGGCTTGGAGAAAAAGTAAATAGCGAAGAGGGAGCAACACGGATAATCGTACCGGTCGAAAGATCGATGCGGACGCGGCCGTCATCGCCGGTCTGAACCGAACCATTTTGCTGCAAGTTCATTCCGACCGAGGCCGGCGAAAAATCGCTATCACCCGGCTGTTTAATATCAGACGTGCCTTCCACTTCCTTTAGCGTAGCAGTCAACGCGGCTTGTGCGGATTGTGTTGGTGAGGGCTGGGATGTTTGGGATACTTGACAAGCTGTCAACACCAAGATGCAGGCAATCACCCAATGATATGTAAATTTTATTCTCATGAAAAATACTCTCCTCTTATTAAAGCATTGGCTTCTGCCAACGGTGCTAGCCTTTTATTAAACCATTCGCTGTTATTGCGGAACACCCCAAATCTCAACCGACGTTTTAGTCACAGCCATAAACTGGCTAAGGTTCGCAGAATAATTCATGAAAAGAATCGGCCCAAGGTTAATTGTCATTGCCACTGATTTACCGGGAACATCAATCAAATCCAGTTGTGCGTTGCTTGCATCATAACCCAGTATGGATTGCCCGTCCGGCAAAACGATCATATTTTGAATGACATTCGGAAGAGGAATTTTTCTGAAGGTATTGTGATTCGATGAAAGATTCCAAATCAGAATCCGCGGAATCCAGGTGTTATGTCCGGCATCATCCAATTCCCCTTCAGCGATTAAATAATGACTGTCGAATGAAAAGCGAATCTCAGTAGTGGGATGCGGAGCAAGCGCATCATAATAAATGACCGGCGAATTACTTGCCGATGTCAGATCATAAACCGCAAACACATCGGATGAAGTTGCAAGGTATCTGCTGTCAGGTGAAAAAATCAAGTTCCCGATATTTTTCTTTAGCGCATAAGTTATCCGCACGGTGCCATCCGAGACTTGCCAAACGTGAACCATGCTGTCGCTTCCGGCGGCCGCGATCAAATTGCCGTCCGGAGAAAATGCAAGTGCTCGCACGGCATAAGACGCGCCTTTCAAGAGCTTCGAAACACTACCATCCGATACATTCCAGACCGTAATATTACTAGTGCCTGTGCCGACGGCAATCAGACTGCCATCCGGAGAGAAAGCCACGGCGGGATAATCAGCCTTCGCATCGAGAGTCTGCGTCCAAATCAAATTGCCGGTTTTAGAATCTCTTAGTTCCAGCGAATATTGTTCGGGATAACGAACGGTTAACAACGCGACTTTATCCCCCAGCGGCGAAAGAGCCGTTCCGGTAATCTTGATAATATCGCTGGCGAGATTCCATTGATACAAAGAAGCCAAGCCCTGAAAATTTGAGACGCTGATCGGCGGCGCGCTGACCGGCGTATTGGTGACAGGAATCGCCGGTGTGTTTTCCGTTGGAGTTGGCAAAGTATTAACTGGCGTGGATGTAGCTGCCATTGTCGCCACTGGAGAAGGCGTTGCCGCAGTCGGCAAAACACTGCATGAGTCCAGAAGAGATGCGCTGATCAAAAATAAAATTATCTGCCATCGAATCAAGCGAGATTTCATCATCGGTTCCTTATTGAGACAAACTTTTCTCGATACGCGAATTCGAGTCGTCCTTTAAACATCCCGATATTTTACTTTATAAAATATCTTGCATGAAAATTAAATGCCCAGGTTGAGACTGAGCCTCATTGAATTCAAATGTGCATAAGCCTCATGCGGTAGGATTACGACCGATCATTCCCAAATGAGTATGCTGAAATGCATCTGAATACTTTAATCCATAACCGAGAATGCGATCAAAGGATGAATGACCGAGGATGATCAATCCGGCCGCTTGCGTCCATTCAAGATGTAAGAAACTCCCCAAGATGAACAGCGCGACCGCCGTCCCTTTGTGATGAACGAAATCATACTTCAGCGCGCCGACTCTTGGATTAATCAAATATCCGATCATGCTGAGGTCGGGCGCAAAGAAAAGAATGAGGAACCACCACCAAGCGTAATGCAGATTTAGGAAGAGATAAAAGGATAAGATTACAAGAAATAATTCTTCGATCTTGATCAGAGTTTTCATAGTCATCTTCATTTCCATTAGGGATTTTGCCGAAGCTTGATGCGTAGCTGTTTTATATCCTCACCTACTTCCACCACGTTGACACCAAGCCATAGACAAGCTGTGGTTAGATCATTGAATACAATTGAATTTATGAATATCGTTTGAAGAGCAAATTCCCCTAGTTTGGGTATGTTCCACTCATCTCCAGCGACCATGGCGACCTTTTTCAAAGAGACCCTTTCGCGTTGATCAGTGAGCAATTCAATCATGACTTGAATTTGATCTTCTGCAATGGTTGGACTAATCGAAGAGAAACGGAGATCTGTAATCTGTATTTCTATGGGAGCATAAGCGGGATCGGAAAACATCCGACGCAAATGCTCCTGCCAAATATCCCAGGTAACGATTCCATCCCAGACGGCTATCACAAGTTTGAGGTTCGGCTTGCAGATATATCCAATACTCATAAGTCAATTCTGTTGCATATTTTATCTTTTTTGGACCGCCTTATCACTCCCCCATAAGTTTAGGAAAGAATATAACGGAACCTTTAATGCAAGCATCTATTATTGAGGAAAGAGAATTTCTTAAATGGGGAGAGAGAGGATAAACAGAAAATGAATTGTTTTAATTTGCAGGGTTTTTCGGCAGACTGAACGATAAAGCCCCGCGAACTCGCGGGGCTTCTGAATATTATTGGCTGCTATGCAGTAGGAACTTTAGGGCTCCACTGGTTATAAACCCTGCCGATTAACTGCGAGGTCAAAGTATGCGTTTTCCGGCTACCGAAAGCGCGCCTGATCTCGTTGTTTACGACACCGATTTCTTGCTTGTGCGATTCATGTTTCAAGCCCGCATCCTCATCCAACTGATTATTAATCCGCCCAACCATTTCTTGAAGCTCCAATGTTCTTTGGCTTCTGCGTGACCGCTGTTGGTTATGAACCCTGCCTATCAATTTGTTTGACATTTTTAGCTCCTTTCTTGGTGATGGTTTGTCAAACTTAAATATGGTTATACTATATAATTATGAGAAATATATTAAATATTAACAGGACACATGGCTTTGCTCGAATGGACGCAGCAAACGGTTAGCTTCTCTACAACAAGGAGATTAATTTTTTAAAAGAAAATGCCTCGCAGAGGATTTGAGCCTCGAACCAAGAGATTTGACCCAAGTCTTATTGAACAGTTTCAGCGCGGGCATTTAGTTTATTGCACCTTAACACCCATATTTGTAATTCCCAGAATAACAAGAACTATCGCTGCTGACAAATCTGCCCCGCCCCAAAGAATATCTTTTCCTGACAAGTGAACGATCCCAACTACAAGTAGAATAACGGCGACAACAAAACAGAGTATGCCAATAGCTTTCTTGTTCTTCATGGTTTCCATCTCCTTAATAATAAAACCGCGCCTTAAAATAATAAAAAAGCTCCTCGCCGAGGAATAGAACCTCGGACCTGGCGGTTCGAGGTTCTATTCTATTGATACATTTTTCATCACAGATTTAAGACAAGAGATCAATCAACTACGAGGCATCTTCTGATCGTTGCCTTTAAGCAGGCGGGTGATTTCTTCAATCTGCCTTGATTGGTCCATGATTTTTAGAAACAGAATGATTATGCCAACCCCGGTCATCAAGGCTCCTGCATCTGCCCAGCTGTGATTGGAAGGGTCGTATCCGATGACAATTATCAGCGGGCCAAATATGACCAGCGCTGGAGTGAGGGGCATAAGAAGGTTGATGAATGTTCTCATGATGCATCTCCTTGTGAATCTGAAAAATTGACAGCATTTTTATTATAAGGCCTAATTGTTTGAACAGTTGCTAGAATGGCATAAACATAAAAATAGATAACCGGCTTTCTGTATTTGGCATTTATTTTGCCTATCAC
>JBAUMB010000307.1:0-12136 GCA_049578465.1 Anaerolineales bacterium | reverse complement strand
CCGTTTGTACCGCTCCAAACCCATGATAAGCCGGCGGCTCCATCGCGAGCAAAGCCGCAATTTGGAAAAGATGATTCTCGATTACGTCGCGGAGACAACCGGCGGTTTCATAAAATGCGCCGCGATTGGCGACACCAAAATTTTCCGATAAAGTAATCTGAACACTGGATATATAGTTGCGATTCCAGATCGGCTCCAGAAACGAATTCGCAAAACGGAAATAAATGATATTCATGATCGCTTCCTTTCCAAGGAAGTGATCAATACGGAAGATTGAGTCTTCCGGGAACACGGAATGCGCAACACGGTTGAGTTCTTGTGCTGAAGCCAGATCGCGCCCGAACGGTTTCTCAACGATGACGCGCGCATCTTTAGATAAGTTTGCGGTACCGAGTCCTTGAATGACCTTGTCAAATAAGATTGGCGGAATAGCAAGATAATGCGCGGGTCGCTGTGCTTCTCCTAGCGCCTTCTTTATCGAAGTGAATGTGGTGGGATCGTTATAGTCTCCGCTCACATAACTGAACAAAGAAATCAATTTATCAAAAGCCTTTCGATCATCAATTCCACCCGATTGTTCAAGACTGTCTTTCACACGCGTGTGTAATTGCTCAAGAGTCCATTTTGGAAATGCAACTCCGATCACGGGCACTGTCAGCGCGCCGTGTTTAACCATTGCATACAGCGCTGGGAAGATCAGCTTGTGTGCCAGATCGCCCGTCACACCGAACAGCACCAACGCATCGGATCGAACTGGATGATTATGATTTCTTGCCATATCTCATCCTTTCTTTTCTTCGTGGCCACCAAATTGCTTTCTCATCGCCGAAAGCAGCCGGTCGGCGTAGTCAGCTTCGCCTCGAGATGCAAACCGTCCATAGAGCGCTGCGCTGATCACCGGTACCGGCACGGCTTCGTCAATCGCCGCGGCAATCGTCCAGCGTCCTTCGCCCGAATCCGAAACACGGCCTTGAAAATCTTTGAGATCAGGATCATTCAAAAGGGCAGCGGCAGTGAGATCCAATAACCACGAGTCGATCACACTTCCTCTCCGCCAGACTTCTGTGATTTCAGGCAAGTCAAATTCATACTGGTAATATTGCAGATCGCGCATTGGCGTTGTTTCAGCGTCCGAAGCATGAGCCTGTTTGCCGACATCGGCATTGTACAAAATATTCAATCCTTCAGCATAAGCCGACATGATGCCATATTCGATTCCGTTATGCACCATCTTGACAAAATGTCCGGCGCCTTGCGGACCACAATAAAGGAAACCTTGATCGGCTGTCCCTTTATTTTTTTCGCGACCCGGCGTGTGCGGCGCAGCATCAACTCCGGGAGCAAGGCTGGCGAAGATTGGATTGAGATGATTCGCAATTTCTTTTTCGCCGCCGATCATCAGACAGTAACCGCGCTCGAGTCCCGCGACGCCGCCGCTGGTTCCAACATCTACATAATGAATTCCACGCTGATTCAGTTCCGCGCCGCGTCGAATGTCATCGCGATAAAAAGAGTTGCCTCCGTCAATAACAATATCACCGACTTCGAGCAACGGAGTAAGTTGCGACAATTCTTGATCAACGATGGCTGCTGGTAACATCAACCAAACCGCGCGCGGCTTGCTTAATCGTGAAACAAAATCTTTCAGTGAATTTGCTCCTATTGCGCCTTTAGCCGCGAGGCTCTGAACAACGCTTGAATTCATATCGAAAACCACACACTCATAACCATCTTTCATCAGGCGTTGAATCATGTTAGCCCCCATGCGACCTAACCCAATCATACCGATTTGCATCTTTAAATCTCCTTTTGTAGTGTTTTCCAATTAAATCTTTACACTAGGTTCGACAATTCCTCTCGGCTTGCAATATCATTTTCGCAATCTCAATGGTTCAAACTCAACCCCAATTCTTCCAATGACTTTTTCGTCATTTCATAATTGATATGCGTAATGCCAGTGATTCCTAATCCACGTGCGACTTCGACAAACATTTCTCGATCATCAATATAAATTACCTGCTCCGGTTGCACTTGAGAAATATCTAGGGCGATGCGGTACATGTCTTCGTCTGGCTTGCGGTAATGAACAAAACACGAAGATATGAAAAAATCAATGAAAGTCCCCAGCTTGAATTGCTTGACGCGATAGGTTGTAAGTTCCCGTCATTCATTGCTTACCGCCGCAATCTGCAGGTCGTATCGAGCCTTCAATCCACGCATAAGCTGAATCATATCCGAATAGGGTTGCGATTGGTCATAGACAAACTTTTTAAATTCTTCCCGCGAGAAGAAGCGGTCTTCATAAAAAACGATCCGGTTCAGATATTCATCCAGACTGAGTTTACCCGCCTCGTAGGTGTCAAAGGTCAAATGATGGCGTTCATTCATCTCATCATAATTCAGGCCGAACTTTTCGGCAGCTTCTAATCGAACATGGCGATCCCAACCATTGGTCAGGAGCACGCCTCCGATATCCAAGAATAGAGTTGTGATTTTTGAATTTGGGTTCATAGTAGGATTCCTATATTTGATAATAATTTTTAGAAGGCGTGTGACGCCATAATCGTACTGATGAAATGGCATCATAATGAATTATTATTGACGATGGAAAATTTACTAGCTTTCAAAAACCTTCGTATCAAAGGTGCCATCAAAAATTGGTTGACTTGTTGGACTCCTGACTTATTGATAAAACTATCTTCTTTTGTCTCCATAAGTGACGATCATGTTACTAGGTGAGCAATATGATCGTTGCCTGAATTGACGAGGAATTCATCCAGGCGGCCTACACGACCATCCGTGGCTTCAACGCTTGCTCCTCATCGGATGGCAAGTTCATTAGTAGGGATACGCTCATTCTCTATCGAAATATACGCCGCTTCGGGAGCAAAATAAGGCCACATCACGTACGGGTTATTAATAAGGCTAGCGGAGCTTGACAGAGGAAACACCACTTGGTTAAAAATTGGCATTTTCGAAAGTTCCTCGCAACTACTGTCCAAGGTAATCGATTTAGAAGTGCTGACGACGATATGATCGATAGAAACTAGGTATTCTGTTCCGGGAAAGGAAGAATCCCAGACCACTAACATGCGTTATTTCTTCCGTGGTTGGATTAAGTATAAGGTTGGTTGTTCGACCACACGGACCATCCAAGCAGCTTACTTCTGCATTGATCGGAATATCCATAAGATCTGCCTCTTTTCTATAAGCATGAACTTATTGTTAAACGTAAGTACTCTTACAGCACACATAGAATCTCAGTGCTCTCCGAAGACTCGTTTTCGTGTCGTCGATAGTAATAACTTCGATACCGTACGTTCGCAAACTCGGGCGTTAAATTGGCATATGGTTTCCATAGAATTCGTGATCTTCGTTATAACCGCCTTGGCCGGCGCCAAGGTGAGCAAAATCATGTACGAACTCGATTGTCCGGATCCATTTGACCATCTTGAAGCCCAACTGGTTTTCGCATCGCAATCGTAGTGGGGCTCCATGTGGCACATTGAGCGGCACCCCATTCATCTCATAGGCGAGGAGGGTCAATTCGTGCCTCATATTTTGAATTATGTGAACGTCATAGTAAATACCACCTTCGGAACCTTCAGCGAACGAGTAGAAAATAGCATATCGGGCATCGGGCATTGGCTTCACGATATCCAGGATGTGACGCATGGGGACGCCACCCCACTTAGCAACACCGGACCACCCTTGAATGCAGAAGTGCTTGGTGATCTGCTCCTGCTTCGGCATTGCCTTGAGCTCGGCGTAGGAGAACTCGCGCGGATTCGCAACCAGCCCGCCGACACTTAGGCAATAATCCACGAAGTTGTCTTTTTCGAGTACGCTAAATTCTTCAGAGTTCGGTAGTGTGCCGTTAACCCAAAAGTAAGGTGAGATATCCTTTTCCGTGTATTGATTGTCCGGATCCCACGTTTCAGCCATGACCATGAGGGGGCCGACCATAGCCTGGCCTGCCTTCTGAACCAGGCGAGCATGCTTGATCGTAAAAGGGGATGCAAGGAGCCAGGCGGTGACTACTATCACCAGGACCGGGATAAATATCAGAAATCCTTCCCATGAACTATTGTTTACGCCGGCGAACATGTGGTTCAGGTTCTGGCGCATCCCGTCTATAAACACGAGGGCGACGTGGACAAAGATGAAAAAGAGAAACCAGCACAGCACGAAGAAATGGATCGTCCTGGCAACCTGCCGGTTAAGGATCTTCGCAAACCAGCCAAGCTTGTTGGAGAAAGCCGGACCTTGCATCAAGCCAGTGGCTACCGCCAAGGGAGCGGCAATGAACACTGTAATGAAATATGTAAGTTGCTGCAGGCCGTTGTAATTCGTCCAAGTATGGTTAGCCGGAAACTGCAGCGATAGATATTGAATTGCTGTCGAGAATGCATTTGGGAAAACTGTCCAATTGGTGGGCACCAGCCTTTGCCATTGATTGGTGGTGAACAGCAGCGTGTAGAAGATCACGCCGTTGATCAGCCATAAGAGATCGAAAGAAAAATGCCACCAGCGGGCCAGCCCCACCGAGTGGCGAATGCCTGGAATGCCCAGCCATTTTGGGATCGATACTGAATCGTCTTTGGAAGTCCAGTTGGGGTCCTTGGGAACTTCATGCCGGAAGCGAAACCATTCGGTGCCCGGAGTAGAATCTCGCCGCCAATAGAGGCGCGGGTGATCAGCAAGAATTTGCATGCCAGCGCGGATAATAAACATCATAAAGAATAAATTGAAAAAGTGTAGCAACCGCAGCCATAACGGGAAGCCTGAGTTCACCGTCCGTGAAGATGTGTCACCCGGGTAGCGCAGGATGAATTCCTGTACAACAGGCATTGTACGCAACTGCTGGGCAACGGCAATAGCAAGAATCAGTAAAACGACTGTTAGGGGTATAGCCCATAATATATTTATCCACCTCTGGCCTATGCGAATACGTGGTATGACGCCCGTCTGTGGTGGAAGCCAGGCACTCAGTTGTATATGGTTTTTTGCATTAGTTAATTTCGTCACAAGGGGATTTTGGAGCGGTTGGGTTGCGCGAGAGTTATTCATTGGTGCTCCAATATGTAAGTTGAGCAGGCCAGCGAGGTTCGCCCAACCCAGGAGCATCATAGACGATTGCTCTGTGCCTTCTCACTGTACCAGCCAATGACCATGCAGATGCCAAGATGGATTTATTTTCAATTGAAAAACGAGGTGCTGACTTATTTAGTATCTCACCCGATCTGTATCCAGCATAGAAGTGAAATACACCCTCCCCCCATCTTGACGGCGCTTCCATAATTTATTTCTCCTTTGCCTTTGTAATTAATGGTTAGATCAATATATTTTCCTAAATTGTGTGACCGAAATTATATATCGTAATACGATATAATACAATAGCTAGTGCCGATCATTTTCCGTTACAATTGTTCGAAGAAACTTGGAGTACAAATGGCTTTCATCAAACAATCCGATTATGAAGCTCTGGCCTCTTTTCGTTATGCAGTGCGGCAATTCCTGCAGTTCAGTGAGGAAGCTGCTCGCTCGCACGGGATTACTCCAAAACAGCATCAGGCTTTGCTAGCAATTAAGGGATTTTCGCCGCGCGGAAAAGTAAGCGTCGGCGAATTGGCTGAGCGTTTACAGATTCGGCATCACAGTGCGGTTGAGCTGGTCAACCGTATAACGGCTGATGGGTTTGTTGTGCGCGCAAGTTCAGGGAAAGATCGGCGACAGGTTAATGTTCGATTGACAGAACGCGGCTCAGATATTCTTGAGCAGCTTTCAGCTGCACACAAACGGGAACTTCGTCGTCTCGGTCCTAAAATTAAGGAATTGCTGGTCATTCTTTCAAACCATGAATAATATGAAATATGCTTACATCTAATCAGGTGTTTGCGTCACCACGAGACAAGGTTGTAAATTGTCGAAGCGTATATTATATAAGGAAGGTTGACTTTCGAGGAAAGGCGATCACATGGCTCGTCCTAAATCTCCCGTGCGGCTTGATTGGATTGACCCTGCCGCCTGCTCGCGGGACTATCGTTTGACGATCATCGGCCGTTTATCGTTCGTTAAATATGGTGAGTATCCCTTGAAGGCAAGTACGAGCAATCGTACAAGATAACCACCTTTACTAAGCCAACACTTTTGCCTTGCATTAGCTCCACCTGCATGAGCTTCTCCAGCGGGCTTCCGTAATGGTGTAAGTAGTGAACATGGGGATTATAAGCAGCCAAAATATGATGCATCGTTTTCTCTAAAAAGCAGACCTTACCCCATCATCAACTTCGGACGATACTGCAAGGCCTCCGCTAAATGCACGGATTGAATTTGATCGCTTCCCGCTAGATCCGCAATCGTCCGCGCCAACTTCAAGACGCGATGATAGCCACGTGCCGACAGGTTCATCTGATCCATCGCAGCGCGGATCAGACTCTCCCCCGCATCATCCAATTTGCAGAACTGACGAATCTCCGCTACACGCATATCGGCATTGGCAACGATGCTCGATGATCTGATATTTGCGAATCGTTGTCGTTGAATATCGCGTGCGGCTTGCACACGCTTGCGAATCACATCGGATGATTCTCCCAAGCGGTCACTGCTCAACTTCTGATAGTCCATGCGCGGCACTTCGATGTGAATATCAATGCGGTCAAGTAGTGGACCTGAGATTCGTTTTTGATATTTCGTCACCGTAGATGCCGCTCATGTGCATGGTTTAATTGGATCTCCAAAAAATCCACATGGACATGTATTCATAGCTGCCACAAGCATAAAGCTCGCGGGAAATGTTAAAGAACCTTGTGCCCTCGAAATGGTCACGACTTTATCTTCTATTGGTTGGCGCATCACTTCGAGCACGCGCGTGCCGAATTCGGGAAGTTCATCCAAAAACAAAACGCCGCGATGATCCAAAGATATTTCTCCAGGATGGGCCCAGTTTCCACCGCCGACTAATCCCGCGTGGCTAATGGTGTGATGCGGCGCACGAAACGGACGCGTGCGAATCGTTATCTCCGGCGGAAGTGCAGCTGCCACGGAATAGATGCGCGTCACTTCTAAGGATTCATCCACCGATAATTCCGGCAAGATACCGGGCATGGCGCGCGCCAACAATGATTTTCCCGACCCAGGACTGCCCACCATCAACATGTCATGCCGTATAAATAATAAAGTCTACGAAATAAAAAACTATCCTTCAATTCCGCCTTCTTGGACCACTCTCTAAGTGTAAGAGGGCCGGCCGCCTTCGAGATGCTATGTTTATACATGCCGGCTCTGGGTTACATGGTCACCACAATTTGAAGGGCGCGGTATAAATCCTGTTAAATAATTAACGCTCACATAAAGAAGCATTTACAGGCATATGAAGTCTATCGAATAACTTCAAGCCAATTTTCTTGCCGACATTAACACAATACGCTCACAACTTTGTCATATCTTTGACATATTACATTCCTATAATGGGGTTATAAGTTATGAAAAGAGTACTTGCCCCCTTCTGTCAAACCCTCCGGATCTGTACGAGTACAAATCGCTTAGTAAAGGTCAAACCGGTTTGCAATCTGCGTACATTCATTACAGTACTGTTAGGGGATGTATCTTTTTTCAATGAGAATCGTTATATTATATAAGAAAGGAGTTACCTATGATCATCTTTGCAGGTTCCATTTGTATCTTGCTCTTGCTTGCCTTAGCTGGTGCGAATTTTCTTGTGGATAACATCAGCCCTGATGAACTGAGCAATATGGGTATCGAGAGAAAATCATGATGGATGATGCCCACCTCAAATAGCCCGACGCGTTTTAGATTCGCGTCGGGCTATTGATTTAACGGGGAATCAGCATTGTATTTATCCTAGCGAGTATAATTAGGGAAAAATTTCACTGGAGCATCACTGTGGATTTTTCTCTCTCCCCCGAACATGAAATGATCCGAAAAACGGTACGCGATTTTTCCCAGAAGGAAGTCGCGCCCGTCATCAAAGAGTTTGATCGAAAGCAGGAGCCGATTCCGTGGCTGCTAAAGCGGATGGGCAAACTCGGCATACTCGGTCTGCCCTTCCCTGTCCGATATGGTGGCCAAGGCATGGATTATCTTGCACTCGGCCTCGCCTGCGAAGAACTCGAAGCAGTAGATACTCACTTGCGTGTCCTCATGTCCGTGCATGTGGGCTTATGTGCGATGACGATCTTTCAATGGGGAACTGAAGAACAAAAGCAAAAATTTCTCGTGCCATTGGCAACTGGCGAAAAGATCGGATGCGGCGTTTTTACGGAACCCGGCATGGGTTCGGATATTGCGGCGATGAGAACATCCGCGAAGCGCGATGGCGATGATTACATTCTCAATGGCGAGAAGATGTGGATCTCGCTCGCATCCAAAGCGGACCTCGCACTGGTCACCGTTAAAACAAATTCGTCTGCATCCAAGCTTTCAGAGGGACTCAGCTCCTTCATCGTTGACCTTTCATCCAAAGGCGTGACACGCGGCGACATCCACGGTAAGCTAGGCGTGCGCGCCGGTTCGACAGGCTGGATCAACTTTCAGGATGTGAAAGTTCCGGCGGCGAATCGAATCGGCGAAGAAGGCGAAGGATTCAAGATCACGATGTCCGCCTTCGATCACGGACGTTATACGGTCGCATCCGGCGCAACAGGAATCATCCGCGCTTGTTTGGAAGCCAGTGTAAAATATGCCAAGACGCGCACCACGTTTGGAAAACCGATTGCGGAGCAT
The DNA here is from genome assembly GCA_049578465.1 of Anaerolineales bacterium. Lineage (GTDB taxonomy): Bacteria > Chloroflexota > Anaerolineae > Anaerolineales > Villigracilaceae > Fen-1038. Next base: position 3,391 of record JBAUMB010000307.1, on the reverse strand, counting down.
CAACTCATCCAAGAAAAGATCGCGAAGATGTCGCAGGATTACGAAATTGCGCGACTGCTTTATTTGCAATCGGGTTGGATGCAGAACACAGGCAAACGTTGTACGCGCGAAACATCGTACGCAAAGAAGTTTGCCACCGAAGCATCCTTCAGCGCGGCGAACGAAGCGATCCAAATCCATGGTGCGTATGGATTTTCGGATGAGTATGATGTAGAACGTTATCTACGTAATTCCAAAGGCGCGATGATCTACGAAGGCAGTTCCGAAATTCAAACGTTGATTCAAGCGGGCTATGCATTGGGCGAACGAAGCGATAAGCCATTGCGTTGTGAGTTACCCGCGTATGATGAGGCTTATTGGCAAGGATAAAAAAGATTCAACCACGAAGGACACAAAGTAACACAAAGGTTTAATGCTTTTTCCTTCGTGCACCTTAGTGCCCTAAGCCCTGCGGTCTTTCAGGGTCGTGGTGATAAAAGGAACTAGGAAAATAAAATGTTAGATTATCAATCCATTCGAGAAAAGAAAGTTACAGTGCAGGATTTGGTCAAAGGCTTGACTAAAGATGATTTGCGCCGCGAGCTCCATGAGATGTATAACGAGATTGAGCATCGGATTGCAAACGCAACGGACGCTGACGTTGTATTTCAGCCTGTTGACCCGAATGCACATGATCCAAACGCCAAAGAAGGCGAAGGAGAGTTGGCATGGAGTCTCGGTCACGTCATCGTGCACTTAACTGCAACTATGGAAGAAGCGGCATCTATTTCACAAGAGTTAGCACGCGGCGTGGAATTCCACGGACGCTCGCGCTGGGAAGTTCCATTTCAGGAAGTGAAAACGATTGCTTTCTGCCGCGCGCGTTTGGAAGAATCAAAACGCATGTGCCTCGCGGCGTTGGATATATGGCCTGATTTACCGCACATGGATAACACGTATGAGCCAGCAGCAGGTTATCCAGCGCATACGCCAGTTTCGAGATTCGCTAGCGGATTGAAACATGCTTCGGATCATCTTGAGCAAATCAGCGAGATCATGCGGCAGGCAAAATCATAAATGTCATTGCGAGGAGCGCAGCGACGAAGCAATCCCCCGTTAAACGGGACAAGTTGACCTTGAGGAGATTGCTTCGCTACGCTCGCAATGACAGGTAACTTTTTATGGAAAGGCAATACTGTGTTTATATTATGACCAATGCTTATAATACCGTTTTATATGTTGGCGTGACAAATGATTTACAACGCAGAGTTCTTGAACACAAAAGTGGAAAAGGCGGAACATTTACAAAACGCTATAATATAAACAAGTTGATTTATTTTGAAGTAACAAATCGAGTTGAAGAAGCTATTATTGAAGAGAAACGAATCAAAGGTGGCTCGCGGCAAAAGAAGATGGATTTGGTAAATACCATGAATCCAGAATGGAAAGATTTGTTTAAAGATTATTTCAGCCAATGAATTACATAAGGAGGAAGAATGTCAACTATTATTTGCCCTCAATGTAACAATGACGATTCGATTCAAAGGGTTTCAGCAGTTGTTGCAGGTGGAACGTCAACAGGAAGCTTTTCAGGACCAACAGGCGCATTGACATATTCCGATGGAAAAGTTGGCAGTGCAGGAGGTTATACTACTCTCAGAGGAGGTTCAACTACTAATCTGGCAAAAATGCTGAAGTTGCCCCCGAAACCCCGAACAAGAAGTTCAGCTTTAATAAGTATTATGTTTTGTGTTTTGCTTTTGACTTGGTGGTATGTTTGCTGGGGCTTAGCTGCTGGTGCTGGTATAACCTATTCTGAATCTTGTTTTTATCCTGTGACAATCATCATGGTAATAGTTGCAATATCCATCATATATTCAAATAATAAAAACAACAAAAGTATCAATTCTATAGAAAAGCCGAATTGGGAAAATTTCAAGAAAAAATGGGAACAACTATATTATTGCTATAAACACGGAATCGTCTTTGATCCTGAAACAAACAAAACTTGTGAGCATGCTCAAATCAAAGAGTTTGTAAATGAGTTAATAAAAGATCAAATCATCAAACCACAATCTACTACAGGAGTCTCGCATTGAAAATCATAGCCTGCATCAAACAAGTCCCGGACTCGGAAGCGAAAGTCAAAGCCGAGGGTGGGCAAATATCGTGGGGGGAATCGCCGCTGGTCATCAATCCTTTTGATGAGTACGCCGTCGAAGGCGCGCTTCAACTCAAGGAAGCCAACAGCGGCACGGTCACCGCATTGTGCATCGGACCTGAGTCTGCAAAGGAAGCGCTCAAACATGCGCTTGCCATGGGCGCGGATGAAGCCGTCCTTGTTTCAGATTCAACCTTAACGAATCTCGATACACAAGGCGCGGCGCGTGTGCTTGCGGCGGCTATTAACAAAATCGGTGGCGCGGACATCGTCACGTTCGGCCGTCAAACGCTTGATGATGGTTCGGGTCTCACCGCTGCGCAAACGGCGCGTGTGCTCGGCTGGCCCATGCTCAGTTTGGTGGGTCATATGAAGGTCGAGGGTGGAAGCGTTAAGGTTGCGCGCATCATCGAAGAAGGCCGGCAAATCGTCAGCGCGAAATTGCCCGCCGTGTTGAGCATCGTCCAAAGCATCGGCGAGCCACGCTATCCGTCGTTCATGGGAATCCGCAAAGCGTCCAAAGCGAACATCCCGGTTTGGTCACTGAGCGATTTGGGAATCTCTGCGCCAACCGCATTCGTGACGCGCGGCGAACTCATCACACCGCCCAGCCATGAAGTCGTTTGCGAGATCATCAAAGGCGACAGCCCTGAGCAAATTGCCGAAACATTGGCGGATAAAATTTTGGCGGAGAAAGTGCTATGAAAACTTTCGTTTATATTGACCATTTCAAAGGCGAAGTCCAACCCGCTTCATGGGAAGCGCTCGGCGTTGCGAAAAGCTTTGGAAGCGCGAGCGCGATTATTTTTGGAACTGGACTCGATGCGTTAGTTAAGTCTGCATTTGAATTTGGCGCGGATGAAGTGCTCGTTGCAGATGATTCCGCTTTGATAGATTATCGCGTGGAAGCATTTGCTTCTACGTTATCTGCGCTGGCTTCTTCCCGGAGACCGGATTTGATTTTGTTCCCAACCACGGCGCGCACCCGCGAACTTGCCGCGATGTCCGCCATGGATTTGAACACTGGCGTGTTAGTTGATCTCACTGGCTTATCAATGAATGGTGATAAGTTGGTTGCGACGCGTCCGATCTATGAAGGCAAGTTGAATGAGACCGTTGTTTGCTCCGGCAAACCTGTCATTGCGACATTACGCGCACGCGCATTTCCACGTCCCGCGCAAGATAAATCAAAGAGCGGCACCGCGACCAAAGTCGAAGCCAAAACTGATTCGCTAACAACGGTTGAAGGTT
>JBAUMB010000306.1:0-5620 GCA_049578465.1 Anaerolineales bacterium | reverse complement strand
TGAGCTTATCGACCTCATCCAGCATAAAGACCGGATTCCGAGATTCGACGCGTCGAAGCGATTGCAAAATGCGTCCGGGCAATGCACCGATATAGGTGCGGCGATGTCCGCGGATTTCGGCTTCATCGCGCGTTCCGCCGAGCGAAGCACGGATAAATTTGCGTCCCATGGCGCGCGCAATTGATTGTCCCAATGAGGTTTTTCCAACTCCTGGCGGGCCGATAAAGCACAAGATCACGCCTTCACGCTCGCGTCGGATTTGATCTTTCGATGGTTCCTTAATTTCATCCTTGCGATCCAACCGCAACTTTCGAACGGCAAGAAATTCCAAGATGCGATCTTTCACATCTTCCAAGCCGTAATGATCAGTGTTCAATATTTCGCGGGCACGGCCAATATCCAGATGATCTTCGGTGGACTTCGACCACGGCAGTGAAACCAGCCAATCGAGATAAGTTCGAATCACTCCATACTCCGCGGCGGCGGGTGACAAACGTGAGAGACGATCCAATTCCAAGCGCGCTTGCTTGTTCGCCTCTTCTGGCATTTTCGCATCATCGATCTTTTTACGGAATTCATCCACCTCGGCGGCTTGCTCGTCTTTCTCACCGAGTTCTTTTTGAATCGCTTTCATTTGCTCGCGCAGATAATATTCGCGCTGGACTTTTTCGATCTCGCCGCGCGCTTCGTTCTGGATTTTTTGTCCAAGCGTTAGAACCTCGGCTTCGCGCACCAGCAAGCCGATCAGCTTGCGAAGTTTCTCGCTCACGGAATCGATTTCAAGAATTCCTTGCGCGTCCTTCAAATCAATGCGCTGGAAGTTGGCGATCGTGTAAACGACTTGCATTGGATCTTCCAGCGTGGTGATTGAATTGACCAACTCCTCGGGGAACGAAGGAATCATCTTGGTGATTTCCTGGAATTGATCGCGCGCGTTGCGCGCCAAGGCGTCAATCTCAAGTCCTTCCTCAATTACTTCAGGCGCGAGATGAATGTTAGCTTTAAGATAGGGCTCCTCGGTTACGAATTCACCAAGGCGAAAACGATCCATCCCTTGCACCAGCAAGCGGACTGTTCCATCGGGCGCGCGCAACAGGCGATGCACCGTTGCAATTACACCGACTTTATATAAGTCATTTGGTCCGGGAGACTCGAGCTCAGGATTAATCGCGGCTACCAGACCAACTAATTTATCGGCGCCCACTACATCATCCACGAGACGAATCGAACGCGGCTGTCCAACCGTCAGCGGCACGGCCGTCTGCGGATAAACAACCACCCCGCGCAACGGAAGGATCGGCAAGACGTCAGGATATTTTGGCGACTCATTCTTTTGCGTTTCGTCTTTTTCGGGCAAGTCTTCTTTCTTTGTGAATCGAGAAAAGACCGACGGCACAAGCATCTTTAGCTCATCGTCGGCCTGACCCATCCATTCGAATAGTTCATCCATGCTGGTTTGCCAGCGGGAAGCAGGCATCATTCCTCGATCTTAACTTCCTTGGGTTTCGTTTTCAATAGGACAACGGTCATGAAGCCATCTTGATATTGAGCTTCGGAGTGATCCAGATCAACCGGTCCTGGGACCGCGATGGACGTGGAAAATTTTCCAAAGCGGATTTCCATTTGATGATAAGCGCGTCGTTCCGACACGTCGGGCCGGACTCCGCTGATGAACAAATATCCATTCTCAAAGATGACCTCGAAATCCGCTTCACGCATTCCGGCGATTTCGACGCGCACGATATATTCTTTCTCCGTTTCGTAGACATCCGTCGGCGGACTCCAGATACTTTGTGTTACCTGCCAACCCACCGCGTGAAGAATCTCGCGGCGCTTCTCGGTCAGCGTGATTGTCTCAGATCTGCGTATTACTGTAGGCATATTCTTGCTCCTTGCTTATACCGTTAAGCTAGTGCCTTCTTTGCAGCTTCGATGACTTCAACGTAATTGGGTTCGTCGCCCGACGTGGGCATGTAAGCCGCATAAACGGCCTTATCATCCCTACCAACGACAAACACGGCACGGCGGCAAATGCGGCGCTCTTTGACCAACACCGCGTATTTCTCGGAGAACTCCGTGCTCATATGATCAGACAGAACCATTACCTGATCTACGCCGGCCGCGCCGCACCAACGCTTTTGAGTATATGGCAAATCAGTGCTAATCACTTCGATGACAATGTCTTTGCTAAGCGAGGCCGCTTCCTGATTGAAGCGCCGCGTTTCGCGGTCGCACACTTCGGTGTCGAGGGATGGAACCGATGCAATGATTCTTACCTTACCGGCAGTATCCGTCAAACCATGTTTCACCGACCAGTCCAACGCGTGAACGCTGAAATCCGGCGCGGCTTTTCCCACTTTAATATCCTCACCGATAACGGTAACGTCCTTACCGCCGACTTTATATATACCAAATCGTTCAGTAGCCATATACTCTCTCCTTTTCTAAACAATAAATTATTTTTTAACTTTCAGCGCCCCTGGCGGGATTCGAACCCACAACCATCTGCTTAGAAGGCAGGTGCTCTATCCGTTGAGCTACAGGGGCATGATGTGAGTAGAAATCCCTGCTTTAGAGCGCAGAAGCCACCGAGGTATGTGCTCTATTTCTAATTGTAGCACAACGCATTATGGCTGTGTATGGATGATGCAAAACAACTCATTGATTACTTAATTAAGTCCCATTTATTTACTTGGATCATTCGCTGCACAATATTTGCACAGTGTATTTATACGATTTAACTTTTGAACTAGAGTTCTCATTGCCGAATTTAACAGCCGATACTATTCAGATGCCAATATAAAGACCATGAGATCAACAATCACAACTTTGCAAAAAAAGAGAAACGGCGTCGGCGGCGCGTTAGACCAAGTCGATCAAGCGACTGCCAAAAGCAGCAGCAAGAATTCCTATACGGCCTGGGGAAGTATCACGCCATTGCACAACAAGCTGGCGGACGCGATGCTTCAAAGTCCCTGCCATATCGTCGGCACCATGCGCTCGAAGATGGAATACGAGCAAGTGGACGACAACGGCAAGAAGAAGATCAACAAGATTGGTTTGGCTCCCATTCAGCGCGCCGGCATGGAGTACGAATTCACTGCCGTGTGCGATGTGGATGTCGACCATCGTTTGATCGTCTCGAAATCGCGTTTCGCAGAATGGGCTGACCGACAAGTTGTAAAGCCTGACGTCAAGTTCTTCATGGAGCTGTCAGACTGGCTGAACGGCGGAGCGGTTCGGACCCCCAAGCCCGTGATTGCAACCAGCGCGCCGGTAGCTGCGGTCGATCCTTCCTGGACCTTCGCCAATCTTCTGAAGACGGCGACCAAGAAGTACAAGATCACCGAAGCTCACGTGCGTGCTACACTCAAGGCAGCCAACATCACCGAGTTCACGCCTGATAAATTTATCGCGTGCATGTCAACGATCGACATGGCGTATAGCTAGCCCGCGGCGGTTGAAGCCGAACCGGACTTCATGAAATAGTTTGACCAACAATCTTATCTCGATTTTCACCTGATCATTGCGGCAAGAAAACCAAAGTATAGGAGGATCGTTGAGTTACAACATCGTTCGTGTTCAAGTCGAAACTATCAAGCCGGGAGTAGAAGAAAGTGATGCAGTAACTTTCTAACTAATATCAATTCCAATTTGCCTTGAGCGGAGATACTGGCTACCGCTACAATGTGTAAATCTCAGCGGTGTTCTTCCGCTGCGCGAAGCGCAAAGTTCTTGCTTTTGAGTTGGCATCAATGCAAAAAAGTGGAAGCTATGCGAGATTGGTTGACTGGCATAACCACTTCGCTCCAGGCCCACAGCTCATAACCACACATCTTGAAGTATGGTATTGTGTTACGAATATTTACTGATACTTTTAGTAGTAGTGCCTACCGATATAATTCGCTCTGGCTGAAGTTATTAAGATGCTCCTCCGCTCCTCAATGGTTGCGCTGCCGGCGGCGCGAGCAGTGAAAGATCGATAACTCACACAGTTTCACTCAGGGCAAGCATCTCTCGTTTGCTTCGAGTACGAAGGTTTGGCAGCAAAATTAAATTTCATCTTGAAATGCTCTTGAAGGGACGGGAAATGGCGCCCGTCCCTTCAAGGGTTATATTGCCTGGAGCGGAGAAGAAATAAGTCACTGTTCTAAAGATTTTTCGAATTGACTAGTTGCTAATTGAGGATCTGAAACACGATTATTGTCCGCTTCCGGCGGAGTTTTGTAATTTGTCATAACTTGCCAAGGATGGTTCATGTCGCATTAGCGGAGGCACCTACCACCCCACTCCAGGCCAAGAAAAGCCTATCGGAATTTATGCACTTATAGCGAATTCCATAATGCGGATCCAATCTCGCTCCTGGCAGAAGAGAACCGCGCAGTTAGGGAGATTTTATACGGTTTTTATGTTTCGTTCGGCGAAATCTCCCAGCATGAGACAGACAGTGGCCTTTAGCTTTCAGCCTACCATAAAGACGGCCAAAGAAAAAAACGTGGCTATTCGGCTCACTTCCAAGCCTAAACAGGCTCACCGATGATTTTGAGCTAAGCAGACATCTAACTTTGGTTATCGAAAGTTCCCGACAACGGAAACCCTGGCTTTCCAAGATGGCAGAAATTCAACCGGAATTCGCGGAGGGCTTGGGGGGATGACGAGCAACGTCAAGTTGCTTGGCTTTGTGTTGATGAACGGCTTCATATTCAAAGTAATCCGAAGATCGAGCCATCCCGCCGGGGTTCGGACCCGGACCATCACCCGAGTACGGTGCTCTTGGAATGGTTTGCAAGGTTTGCATGATATGGTGCGCAGTGTTCTTGATTGGTAAGTCAGACAAAGAGCCGATAAATTCTTAGTGCCTACTAATTATGGCGAACTGCTGTAAATAATAAGGAGATGATAAGAGGTGGTAACCTATGGTCGTTTGTTTCATCTGCTTGTCATAAACATCCAATATACTGGGGGAATGATCTAGGAGGCAGCATGAATATTACAATTAGAAGATCCTGGTTTTCTTTATTAGTCGACCGGATTGACGAATGGTTCAGGACAAACATCATTGCGGAAGGATACGAGGACTGCAATGGCTTTCATTACGGCGTGCAATCATTACCAAAAAGCGAATTCAAGTAGGATCCCGTCTGCCGCTTTCTCAACTTGAGTTTGCGATAGCATTTTAGTGATAAAAAAACGCCTTACAGAAAAGCGTTTTTTTATCACTTTCGAATTATTGCGGTCGCGGCAAGTAGGTGTTCAGCCACACATTCAGGCATCTCACTCTTACTTATGAACAGATCAGCACCTGCTGACATTGCAGCTTGCTGGCGAGCTTCAAGGCGACCACTTAGAATAATGATCAGTTTTTTCGGACATGCCCTTCGCACTTCATCGAGCGGTTTGTTGGACGAGCCGGAAAGCAATTCCCAATCCACGATCAGTATATCTGTATGACATTTCGGCGTCTCGGCTAAAGCGGTTGCGCAGTTGTCAGCTTCTCCTGCGATTTCCATATCCATATCTAGCAACAGAAGACGCAATGCAGAGCGTTCTTGGAACATTGCATCGGCAAGATATACCCGAACCATATACTGATGAGCCTATCACCGATACTGCGCAATCC
>JBAUMB010000305.1:0-5454 GCA_049578465.1 Anaerolineales bacterium | reverse complement strand
TTATCCAATCGCCGGCCAATATTAACCACCGGCGCTCTTAGTGGAAACACTTTTACACCTTCGATAATCAGAAAGGCGTTTTCAGGCATCGCGTTGTCTTCAACGATGTTTTCTTCGGAATCGGCAGGTGTATTTTGTGTGTCTTCCATATTGTTACGATCCTGATGTGATGCCAATAAGTTTATTTCATTGGACGAAAGGCTGGCATCAGCCGTAATTATGATAACGGGCGGAAACTCAAAATTCAATCCGTCATTATGCCCGATGGTTTTAATCAGATCAATAAGCGTTTCTGGTAAAGGCTCCTGCCAGTGTTCGATGGTGGCTGGTGCAACCATGAGCGTATAAACATTGGGCGCGATTCGACTTCCATCTGGTTTCGTAATTGTATTCTCTTTGATGGTTACGGAGAGCTTGTGAACGATCAAATCCTCCGCGCTTCTTCCGAGTAATGCACCAGCTAATTGCACTTCGATCAGGGATTGTAAACGCGCTTCGATTTCTTCAAGATTCATTTTGCTTGTATTTACATCTCGACAATATTATAGAGGCGATGGGAAGTTTGCGCAAGTGGTATTTGTTTAGGTTTTGAAAGCCGCTCCGCAGTTGGGACATTTGATTTCACTTGGCCCCATAACAAACCCGCAATTTGGACAAGTCCTTGGCTGGGATTTTCCCAAGGGCGCGCCGCACGCTATGCAATCACCTTCGCCAACCGGATTGGCTGTGCCGCAGTATTCACAAGTTACGCGATTCAAGCGCGCTGAAAGTTGGTGACTGGCGCCAGCCGCCTGAACGGCTTGGTTGATGACCGTCCAAACATGTTCGGTGAGTTGCAGGTTTTCTACGTCTTGAGCGATGTCGTCGAGGCGGCCGATCAGGCTAAAGGGATTTTGCAGAGCGGCAACGACTGTCCAGCCGAGAGAAGTTGCGGTGCCGAGCCATTCTTGTTGTCCAATTTGAATCATGATTCCATCGGATACTTTTTGAATAGTTACTGCCAGCGCGGTTTTGCCTCCGGATGCCGCACCCAATCGAGTTCCGATTTGAACCGCAAGGTTATCCGCTTGCCCAAGAATTTGTGCGCGTAAATTCCCTTGATTGAACTCTGCCAACAATGCTTGCGCAATGTCGGATGGATTTAAATCGCCGTGATAAATTTGCCGGTCCATGTTTTCGATTATAATCTTGAAATGATTTTTCCTTCAGGTATTATAACGAAATGAAGCAGCTTTGGTTTCGACTTTTGTTTTGGTTCACAATTATCGCTTTCATTCTTGGACTGATATTTGCTATTCCATCGGCGGCTTCTGTTCGCGCCCAAGCAGTATCTACACAAACTGTCCCGAACTCACAGCCTTTCATTACCAATACTTACACCACTGAACCGTTTGTAAATGTTCGCGCCGGACCGAGCTCGGTGTATTATGGAAGTCCGATCGGCGAACTGCCAGTTGGAGCAACAGCTCCAGCTCTGGCGATTACCTCCGGTCATGAGTGGATCGAAATATCTTTTGCGTCTGGCCCCAATGGTGTTGGATGGGTTTATGCGCCTTTCGTAACCTTAACAGGCACGCCACCGATCATTGACATGCCTCCAACGTTTACACCGATAGTAGCCGCAACCCTTGATCCGACCTTAATTGCTACTCTTAGCCTGAAGCCAACCGAAACGCGCCTACCAACATTTACGCCACCGGCTCCGCTCGTTGTTCCAACTTTTACTGATGCTCCTGTTGAAAATCTACCGCATTTTCCTTTCGGAATTGTGATCATTAGTTTGGGCATTGCGGGATTGTTGGGGATCATCATTTCAGTTGTGAGTCGCCGATAATGCGTTCGCGTAAGCTATTTGTTTTTTGCATCCTTATTCTAGTAGCTATTTTACTCGTAGCCGTCAATGTTCCGGCACCAATATTTGTCCATGCGCAACAACCAACCGGTTCCATTCCAACTGTAACTGGTACGCCTCCCGGTCCAATGGTCACCGTGTATGAGAATAATGATCAAGTGGATGTTTATGCCGGGCCGAGCAGTTACAATTATCCTGCGGTTGGCGTGATGCTTGCCGGAGAACAAGCTCCCGCGCTTGGACAGGCCGAAGGCCTGGATTGGATTGAAATTCAATACGTTGGTGTGCCCAATTCCGTGGCATGGATTTATGCGCCGTACGTGTCGCTGACAAGCGGATCCACTTTGCCAAACATTCCAATTCCTCCCACGCCGACACCGGCTACCACTCCTACGATTAATCCAACCCTGTTTGCGGCTTTGATTCCGGCCGTAACTTCCACGCGCTTATCTACCTTCACGCCGCCCGCACCGATTGCTTTGCCAACTTTTGTTGACGTAACACATCGTCCGAGCTCCGTGCCCATCGGTTTGGTAATTGTAGGTTTCTTGTTTATCGGAGGCTTAGGCGCAATTATTTCGTTCTTGCGCGGGCGTTGATTCAATTTTTATTTGACAAAGAAAAGACCGGACTTAAGTCCGGTCTTTTTACGTTTTAGTTATTGCAGGAACAAGAACCGCCGCAGGCGCATCCGCCTTCGCTTTGCTCATTTATCTGTGCGTTTGGACTGTCAACGATAAAGCCCGCTCCGCGAGTGGGATCATTCACAAAGTCAATATGAGCGCCGCGAAGATAATCAATTGAAACTTCGTCTACGACCACCTTTATATCGTTTACATCGAAGACTTTATCTTCATCGCGAATATTATTTTCAAGCGCCATACCAAAATTCACTCCACCGCATCCACTGCCAGAAACGAAGACGCGCAAAGCATAGCCTTCCAGTTTTCTCTCATTAATAATATTGCGTATTGCATTTGATGCCGTAGAAGAGACAGTTATCGTTTGAACATCAATTTCTTCTAACATTTTCTTCTCCAATCACGAATTAATTTGACCTATATTATCAGAATAAGTACTCTCTGTCAACTCCAGCCGCGGGTGTTTCAATTCTTGACATAAACTCTTTGCGACTGTACAATCTCACACAATAGGCTTAGCCTATAATTTTATTTCCCTTCGGGAGGATATACCTCATATGTATGCAATGCCAGGACTTACTAATCTGGAAGTGATCGCAATTTGGGCCGTGTTTGGCATCGCCATTGTCGGCCTCTTGTATGCGCTCTTCCTCCGCTCTCAGATCATGCGTGAAGACAAAGGCAGTGAAAAGATGCAGGAGGTCTGGAACGCGATCAAATCCGGTGCCGATGCGTACCTGCGAAAACAGTTTAACAGCATCTGGCCGCTGATTCTCGTGCTAGCTGTCGCTTTATTCCTTTCTGTTTATGTTGTGCCTCCATCAGCTGAGGCAAGTCAATGGTATTGCAGCGCAATACAAAAAGTTGATAAAAATAATGCTGATGCAATCCAGGCCTGTCTGGCTACGATGACGCCCCAGGGAAATCCGGGCGCTTATCAACAAGTGCAATTATTGATTGGTCTTGCACGGGCAATTGCCTTTATTATGGGCGCAGGCTTTTCCCTGACGGTCGGACAACTCGGAATGCGTATGGCAATTGAAGGCAATGTACGCGTGGCCGCCGCCTCCAAACGATCGTTTGCCGATGCGCTCCGCATTGCTTATCGCGCGGGCACCATCACTGGAATGTTGACAGATGGTTTGGGCTTGCTTGGCGGCACCATCATATTTATCATCCTGGGTATTGCCGCACCGGATGCTTTGTTAGGTTTTGGTTTCGGCGGCACGCTTCTGGCGCTCTTCATGCGCGTGGGCGGCGGCATCTTTACCAAAGCCGCAGATGTCGGCGCAGATTTGGTTGGTAAAGTGGAAGCAGGCATTCCTGAGGATGATCCAAGAAATCCCGCAGTCATCGCGGACTTAGTTGGCGATAATGTGGGTGATTGCGCTGGGATGGCCGCTGATATTTTCGAGTCTTATGAGGTGACGATTGTCTCTGGACTTATTTTGGCTCTGGCTCTCTGGCGCTTGACCGGCCGCCTTGAATGGATCATCTTCCCGTTGTTGGTTCGAGGTATTGGCGTTCTTTCTTCGATCATCGGGACGTATTTGGTACGTGGCGGTTCAGGCAAAAGCGGCGATGCTATGGCTGCAATCACTCGCGGCTTTATCTCCTCCGCTATTATCTCGGCTGTGTTGTTTTTCGTGGCGGGCTTTTTCTATCTCAATAGCCCTGCGATGGATCAATGGGGAGGTTGGTGGCGCACACCGACGGCAGTCGCGGTTGGCGTGCTACTTGCCATCGTAATTCATCAAATAACGGAATACTTCACCGGCACTCATGCCGCGCCAGTGAATAACATCAAGAAAGCGGCGGATACGGGTGCCGCGACTTTGATCTTGAACGGTATTTCTGTCGGCTTCGAGTCTTCGGTTTGGTCTGTCCTGGTTATCGCGCTAACTATCGTTGCTTCCATTTTTATCTTTGGCACGATACCCGGCGTGAGCACAGCAAGCGAAGTCACGTTCGTTCTATATGGAGTGGCGATGACCGGCATTGGAATGTTGACTTTGACCGGCAACAATGTCGCGATGGATTCCTTTGGTCCAATCTCCGACAACGCAAATGGCATTGGCGAAATGGCTTGGTCGGAGCTGACGGATAAAAAGACTAAAGATGCACAGCAGGTGCTGTCTGACCTGGATGCGGTTGGCAATACAACCAAAGCCATTACGAAGGGTGTAGCAATTGGTTCAGCGGTCATCGCGGCTGTGGCTTTGTTCGGTTCGTTCATTACTGATGTATCGAAGATTGATCCAATCGCTTTGGCAAATGGAATCCGCGTTAGTGTACCGCAGGTTTTTGTCGGCATGTTGATTGGTGGGGCGCTTCCGTGGCTCTTTTCTTCTTTTGCCATCCAGGCTGTTTCCCGCGCCGCATCTTTGATTGTGATCGAAGCTCGACGACAATTCAAGCTCGGTGTGTTGAAGGGTAAGATTAAGCCGGATTATAAGCAGGCAGTCGCTATTTCAACGAGTGCCGCGCAAAAAGAATTAGTCTCTTTGGCGTTGCTCGGAATTGTGACGCCAATCGTTGTTGGCTTGTTATTACAGGTTGAAGCTTTAGGCGGTTTCCTTGCGGGGATTATCGTCTCTGGTCAATTGCTGGCCGTCTTCTTGAATAACTCGGGCGGCGCCTGGGATAACGCCAAGAAATTGATCGAAGATGAGGCAAAAGATCCCAAGAAGAATCTTGGTAAAGGTTCGGAACGGCACAAAGCCAGTGTGGTTGGTGATACCGTCGGCGATCCGTTTAAAGACACGGCCGGCCCGGCGCTCAATCCGATGATCAAAGTAGTCAACTTGGTTTCAGTGATTATCGCACCAGTAATAGTCAAATATGCGGGTGCAACCGGGGCAACTTTGTACATTGTATGGGCTGTTGCGGTTCTTTTATTGGCAGTGTTGGCTTGGGCAGTGATGCGCTCGAAGGCGCCTGCACCTTCGATAACAACAAGTA
>JBAUMB010000304.1:0-19985 GCA_049578465.1 Anaerolineales bacterium | reverse complement strand
GCTGCATCGTATGGCGGATATGCAGGAATGGACGCCAGCGGCGCGGGCGTGCTGGCCGGTCTGTACTGGACAAAACTTTATGACCCGGATAATCCGAGACCTAGTGACATACAGGATTATTCATTACAACTTTACTATATGCTACATGAGCTTGCGCATGTTTTCGGTGCGGGCATCGGAGAATACTATAACCTCGCACAAATCACCGACACAACCAATACTGCTCCACTGCTGAACATAAATATAGATGATTCTACAGATGGGTTTTGGAGTGATAAAACCGATTTCTTTGCGGATCCCCTGATGCGTTTTACTTCTACATCGATTCGTTCTGCCTATTTGGGAGCCGTACGCTATTCGAATTTAACGGCCGCAGTAATAAGTGGAGACTACCGGAATGGTATTCCTTCCTTTGATCACTATACTGTTCAGGTTTCGGATACAAATGGACAGCCCGTTACTTCAGCAGAGATCAAGGTTTGGAATGTAAAAGGAGCTTCACCTTATGCTAGTCAGTTACTGTTCGACGGGCCCACCGATGCGAATGGGCAGGTCGTCTTGCCTTGGGGTGGTATAGGCGATCCGCATAATACGAATAATTTTCTGCGCTTGATCAAGGTATATAAGAATGGTCTTGCAATTGCAAAGCCCAAATACGTTTCCATCTTTGACGCTGATATCGCTAAATTGGTTAACGGCGATAGTTCGTATTCGGTGAGCATTGTAGCCAATAATCCGCCCACTGATATTTCTTTGTCAAGTAACAGTATTGGCCAACATCAACCATTGAATACCCTGGTTGGTACGTTAGCTACCACCGATGCTAATGCAGACGCTTCATTCACTTATTCATTCTGCGGCGGTGCTGACGATACCTCGTTCAAAATCAGCGGCAACAACCTAATCTCGGCCGCAGTGTTCGACTATGCAACTAAGAATGATTACAACATTTGCATCCAGACTATCAATCAGGATGGCAGCGTATTTCAAAAGCCGTTCACCATTACTATCATCAATCTATTCAGTGCAACTTTCAATCCCTCAGGTGCTTATAACGGATGGGCCTTGGAGTCTAAAGCCGGTAACAATCTCGGCGGTAGCGTAAACAATAGCGGGACCAGCTTGATTGTCGGTGACGATGCGCTCAATCGACAATATAAATCTATCCTTTCGTTCAACACGACTGCCCTGCCTGATATTGCTGTGATTACTGGGATCACGTTAAAGATCAAGCAATCGGGTCAACACGGAAGTAATCCCTTCACGGTTTTAAATGGATTACAAGTGGATATCCGCCAACCCTATTTTGGTCCGACACCGGCTCTTCAAGCGAGCGATTTCCAAGCTGTTTCCAGCCAAGATAATGCCGGCTTATTTGGGAGTACGCCTTTAAGCGGTTGGTATATGGCCAATTTGAATAATACTGCTTATACTTTTATCAATCTTACCGGCACAACACAATTTCGCTTACACTTTTCGCTCGCCTCTAATAATAACCGTATTGCTGACTATCTAGCTTTCTATGGCAATAAATCTAACATAGCTAATCAGCCTGCTCTCACCGTTCAATATGTCATTCCGTAAACTAGGGATTAGAAACAAGGTATTATTCGAATATTCTTGAATATATAAAACTATCTATTGAACATATTATGCAAGAAGCAGAATCATTTGTTTGCGATTGTCACCTGGATTGTGGCCGTATCCACGGTCTGATCAGTGCGGACAACTTGCAATTGCACAGCGTACAATCCGGTTAAGTTTGTTGTATCCCACGTTGCGAGGACGTTATCATTGATTGGCGTGGTTGAGTCACTTCCGACTTGAATCCAAGTTTGCGGATCGATTCCTTGACCGACCAAAATGCGGTAACGGTCGAAGTTTGCTCCGGCGGCACTGCCTTTGATCTGCACTTGTCCGTTGACATTCGCGAATAATGCAGGCGCGGTGATATTCACATCCGGATTAATTTGCGACGGCTGAATGGCATCATACGATGTGGGCGCAATCGGAATGTTGGCGGTTTTTGCCCAAGCTTGCGCATCGGGAGGAATCATCATGAACACTTTGTTGTCAATCAATTGCGGCGGCGTAAATACAGTTGCAAGATATCCGGTTTCGCGATTGATGGCAAAGCTTTGATACAAATTATCCAATTGAACCGGCTCATTGCCATTCAAGAAAACTTCGCTGACGATGGATGGACAATCTTTGGTGGGTAATAAACCTGATGGATCGCAAACTTCCATCGTTGTAATTCCCGCGGGCACGGACCAACCTTGTGATGGAAGTGATTGAGAAGCGGATTGCATCAATGCGCTCCAGAGTCCGATAGAAAGTTGCGGCGAAAGACGCGGCGCATTTGATGTATTGGTTGCCGTCCATACTGCAACCAACCGTAAAGGAGTATAACCAATCGTCCAAAGATCGTGACCGTCACCAGTTTGGCCATATTTCATTGCCGCGGTCTCACCGATCTCTGATGAGTTCGGATGCCCCAGGCTGGGCCAGCGTGCGCTCTCATCGCTCAAAATATTATTGATGAGATATGCCAACTGCGGCGTGGTCACCGGCTGGGCTTGCGGGTTGCTTTGATCCAGCCAAACAGAATGATCCTGCCCTTCGACGCGCAAGACCGTGATCAGTCCGGGCTGACCGTAACGTACACCTTGTGCGGCAAAGATTCCATACGCCGAAGCCATATCCAGCAAACTAAAAGTGTTGCCATCGAGTCCAAAAGAAGTTTCGGTTCGATGAACAGCGTCGCTTCCCATTTGATTTGCGATGGCTGTTGCGGGAACGAGATAATCGTTGACCAACGCAATGCGCGCACGAACCGGACCATGAAATTGTCCATCAGGATTTTGTGCGTTGCTGGTGGACGGAATATCCCAGATGAGGGAAGCTGGACTCGTGCCGCGCGTGAACGCGGTTAAATAAACAAACGGTTCCACCAGCGACCCGGGATCGTGTACCGTTAAATTAGCCGTCTCTTCACCTCGAAGTGTTTCGCCCACCGCCGCCAGAATTTGTCCCGACTCTGGATCGGTAATCAGCGCGCTAGCAGATGGCTGGGAAAGATTTGTCCCCGGCGGCAAAGATGGAAGCAATTGCGTTGCATTACACGGCGTGTTTGGATCGGGTGTGTTTTCCAAGCGATGTGCATAAACCAAAGTAACGCAGGATGCTTGGCTTTGCAAATCGTAATCCAGCGTTGTGATGATGTTCAAGCCGCCGCGCTCGATTCGTTCGCGCGTAAATTGCTGATCGAGTTCATTGACCGCGAGATTAATGAAAGCCGGAGCAAATTCATTGTTCGATTCTGGAATCGGCAAATCGGGAATTGAGAATTGATTGAGGACCTGTGCCGCATCCTGATCGGAAATCATCTTAAGTGCCTGCATCGCTTTGATAACTTCCTCGCCGCGTTGGATCGCGAGGCCGCGCGCATCGAACGGATTCAAACTTGGTGCTTGACTCACTGCGGCTAATACCATCGCTTGTGCGGGAGTGAGTGCGAAAGCCGATGTATTGAAATAAAGTTGTGAAGCCGCGTCCACACCAAAGGCGTAGTGGCCGTAATCGGCTGAATTGAGATACCACTCCAGGATTTGACTGCGTCCATATTTGGATGTAATTTGCGCGGCCAGGATTCGTTCGCGGATGGCGCGTTGAATCGTCGGCGGTTCGTTATAGAGCAATAAATCGGAAACAAGTTGTTGTGCAATAGTTGGATGTAGATTTGGATTCTGCCAACCATCGAGTGTGTAACCGGGGCTTGACCAAAAATCAGGCTGGGCGATTGCCACGGTAGCTTGCGCGAAGAAGTCAGGAAGATGTTGCGGGTTCTGCGGATTAAGCGGAAGATAGCGGCGCGGGGAATCATTCGGCGCAAATGTCAGCAGGAGATGTTGACCAGTGCGATCATAAACGCGCGTGGGTTGAAGCAAAAGTCCATCGGGTGGATTGAGCAATGCTGGAAGAATTTCAACGTTTGGAAGATCACTGGTGAGATTTGCATATGCCAGCGCGGTCAATAGAATCAATAATACCAAAATGAATGAAACGACCATGCCGATTCCCACCCCGCCCATTCGAAGACGCGCAGAGCGGGCGCGGTGTTCATCGGCGCGGCGTGCGCGTCGGCGTTGGACGATGGATTGGGTTTGCGGCATAAGGGAATTAAACCACGAAAGAGAAAAGAAAGATAATCAATCTTTCAATAAATCGCCCAGCCATTCCATCAAAGCGGGTTTATCGGACTTTATGGCGATGTCGCTTTGCACGGTATCATTTTGTCCGCTGATGAGAACGAGATGGCTTCTGTTCTCCAGCCAAATTTCAGTCATCCAAACGGGAAGGAAATTAAGTCGAAATGAATCGACGGTCATGTTTGCAGATGAAGTCGAAATTAATTTCACGAGACCAGCTTTGTTTGGCAGATCGCGTTTGGTTAAGTTTAAGGCCTGACTGCGCGCGTCCAGCGACGCGTCCGCCATTGGAATATCGTAAAGTTCAGCGGGCCAATCAGATAGATAACGCGGATCATAGGGTTGAACGGTTTTCAAATCAAAGGTCGGGATGAGCCGCACAAATGGAGCTGAACATTTTCGGCTGGCTGGAATCGGAAAGTCATGGATCAACAACGGATAGCTATCATGGACTTGTATCATTCGCGGTTGTCTGCGTCCAAAACCGATATCAGCTTGATCGATCATCTCGCCTGTGTAATCAATCACGCCGCCGAGATCGAACGTCCACAACGGAAGATAAAGTCCGCGCGGTTGCTCCACTTGTTTCTCCGGTTTGATTGCGTTTTCTTCCACCCATTTAATCAGCAATTGAATCGCGTGTTTCTGATCAAATGCAAACGGGATGATTCCATCCGGCGCAATCAGGTCTTTTGATTTTTCCAGATTGACAACGTGCGGCGAACCACAATAAACACACACCGCGGAGAGTTGATTTGGCGGCAGGATAAATTGTGCGCCGCATCCCTGACATTGAAAGACTTGTTCCGCCAATGGTTTATCATGTCCGCGTGCGGTTGCCATCGCAACGATAAAATCTTCTTGCTTTGTTGGTGCTTGCGTATGGAGCGATTGATTTTTTGAACAATACTCGCAGACGAGTGATTGACCATCTGGTGCAAACGTCATCCGTCCGCCGCATTTGGGACACACAAATCTTTGCGCGTCGGTTTGTGATAAATGCGCGGGCGCGGCTGGCAATGCATCGGGATCAATGATCTCATCGGGTTTGATCTTGCCATCAAGAATAGCCAGCGCGCGGCGAGCACGCGCATGTTGCAGATCGTTGGATAAACAATTCTCTAATGCCGTGCGCTTCTCGACCGGATCGTCTGTGACTTGACTCATCCAGAACCAGGCTTCAGCCATTTCATCGTGATCGCTGCTCATATAAGTGGCGCGGTCGAAATATCGGCGAGCAGAATCTTTGTTCCCAGCCTTGGCTTCGATGATTCCGTTTTTCAAAAGCTCTTTGCCGTAATCATCAAAATTGCTATTATCGAACGAGCTGATGGTCATTGTGTTATCTTTCGAACAATCGCGTCGGTCATCTTTGCGACTCGTGCCATATATTCCACATCATGCACGCGGATGATGTCCGCGCCGCGCGCAATTCCAATTGCAGTGGCTGCGCCCGTGCCTTCCAAGCGTTGGTCGGGAGGCAGATCCAAAGTGTAACCGATGAACGACTTGCGAGATGGTCCAAGCAAAACAGGAAATCCCAAGGAGCGGATTTCATCGAGACGATTAATCAGTTCAAGGTTATGTTCCACTTTTTTGCCGAATCCAATTCCCGGGTCGAGAATGATGCGGTCATCGGAAATGCCCGCTTCACGCGCCAGCGTTACGCCATTCATCAATTCGCGCTTCACATCTTCAATCAAGTTTTTATATTCCGCGCCGATATAGGCATTGCCCAATTGGGTGCGTACTTCCACGCTGGCGGGGTTGCTTCGATTGTGCATCAGAATCACTGGACAATTAAATTTGGCAACGACATGTTTCAATTTAAGATCGCCGCGTAATGCCCACACATCGTTGACAATGTGTGCGCCCTCATTCAGCGCCTCTTCCGCGATGATTGCTTTATACGTGTCAATTGAAATTAATGTATCAGGGAATTCTTTAACAATCGCTTTGATAACCGGAATGACGCGCCGCCGCTCTTCCTCCGCTTCAACCGGTTGCGAACCCGGACGCGTTGATTCTCCACCGACATCCAATATCACTGCCCCCGCGTTGATAAATCTTTTTGACTGTTCAAGAGAGACTTGAACGGAATCGCCTTTGGCAATAATGCCGTCGCCCGAAAAACTATCCGGCGTGACATTGAGGATGCCCATCACATAAGTGCGGCTTCCCCAATCAAATGTATGATTGCCGATTTGCAATGGCTTCATGCCATCTGGTCGAGTGGACGCGCGAGCCATGCCTCGGCTTCTTCAATTTTAGTGAAAATCTTCATCGCTGCAGCAGTTTCGGGCAATGCCAAAGATGCAATGGTGCGGATCGCGTTCGCAATCTTTTCATCCGCTACAACCACCGCTAAACGAATGTTGCGCGCGGACGGATCGCTATTCACTTCCACAGCCGCGCGTATCGCTTTTTCTGAAATATCCTTAACTGCGCGCAGATCATAAAGGTTGCGCGTCAGGCGATCCGAGCCGAGCAGATGCTCCAGCGCAAAGTCGTGCCATTCGCGAATGGTTGCCTCGGACAGGTCGCTGAATGTAAGTTGCATTCCGCCGTCAGCGCGGCGTAGTACGTTTAGACCCACACCGGGTTTAGCTTTCCAATTGAGTGGTTTGAGATCATTCATGAGCGCCTCCAAGATATAAGTTCCATTTTACCCGAACATTAGTTTATGGATTATCGTCCAGCATAATTCGACTCCAAATATATCGCCCCATATCTTCCCAATAAGTCTGCCAGCTTGCATCTTGTGCACCGGCTCCAGAATCCCAAATCGGGGTTGGTGGCGCTGTTAGCGGGCTGACCCGGCTTACGTCAAAGCCTGGTGTGGCGACGAAAGCTGGAGGATTATTTTGGACGCTTTGTCCAACCAGTGATGCATATGGAATGCTCCAAGATTGAGTATCAATTTGAGTCTGGTTGAGTGTAATCGAGGAAACATCCAAAGTGATAGTTGTGTTCCATTTTGGATCCATGATCCACACACAGCTACCTCCTTGAGCCACAGAGATTGGATAGCCGATGATACCGGAGATTGGTCCCTGCGTAATTTGAATCGGCTCATTCAAGACATGATCGTCATGGGTCGGGACAACCATCAGGTCCGATCCGTTGATGAGCCGCATCTGCTTGAAGGGAATACTGATCGTTAAGAGATCGTCGTTATAAGCTTGATCGTTGTACTTGGGCCCGGTAATCGTGATGAAGAAAAGGAGCTCATTACGGCTGCCTAAGTCATTTAATTGATTCTTCAGTTCATCGTCAAGGTTCTCGGGATTGTCTTTATCAAAGAGAATGTCGTTGAGGACAATGTATTCGATCAATTCCGGGCTGACATACGTGATCGTTATTCTTGCCATTTGTGTTTCGTTCAGGCCTAAATCTCTGTAATCGGACCAGCGCTTTGTTTGGTTTGCCAGTTGTGAAAAAGCCTCCTGCTTTGCCAAGTCAAGATTGATTACTTTATTCTTGTATTGCTGGTAGATGAAAGACGCGTAGGAGTCAGAGGACGAAATGTAAGGATTGATGGCTCCGGTGGCTGGCGATACGCAAGTCGGTGGTGGAGGCGTATCCGTGGCGGCCACAGCAGGCGCGCACGCGACCAAGAATAAGCAAATGAAAATGGCGCATGGTTTCACCGGGGCTGAAGCTTTGCGAGAGGTCGCTCCGAAACTCAAGATTCCTCACCCTTTCTTTTTCGTTGCTCACATCCAATACAATATGAGTATACAACAAATCCCGAGTTTTATCTTTATGAAGAACTCA
Source organism: Anaerolineales bacterium (assembly GCA_049578465.1). Taxonomy (GTDB): domain Bacteria; phylum Chloroflexota; class Anaerolineae; order Anaerolineales; family Villigracilaceae; genus Fen-1038. Next base: position 11,997 of record JBAUMB010000304.1, on the reverse strand, counting down.
CTTCCAAAAATGAATGCCGTTCGAATCCAAAGTCATACTTAGTTCTTTGATAGACTTTTTTAAAACCGGATGAACAAAGTTAGGAGCGATCTCCGCGAGCGGCACCAGCACGAAAGCTCGTTCGTGCAAACTCGGATGAGGGATGGTCAACGATTCGGATTCGAGAATGAGATCATCGTAAAACAAAATATCGATGTCAATCAGACGCGGACCCCAACGGAAAGATTGCTCGCGTCCAAGCTGGACTTCGAGTTGCTTGAGGCGTTTCAAAAGCGATTCGGGTTCGAGAGCTGTTTCACACTTAACTGCCATATTGAGAAACGCTGGTTGATTCTCATAGCCCCACGGTGGTGTCTCGTAGACTTTTGATTCGGCAATGACTTTTATTTCTGGCGATAATGCTTTGATCGCGGCGCGCAGATTGGCGGAGCGGTCACCGAGGTTTGTTCCGAGAGCGAGATAAATTATGTGATTCACTGCGGGTTGTTAGATTCTCTCAATCAGCAAAGCCAATTCATTGATTGTAACCATTCCCCAACGCGCGGACTGTCCTTCCAATTCATCCAGCAATTCTTTTATCAGCGAAGTTCCGCGCTTTCCATCTTTGATCATTGTTACGTCTTTGGATTCAAGTTCTCCAGTTCGCAATGCCGAATCGACTCCATTCAACGAGCGCGCCGCGAGACGCGCACGCGGCATCAGATTCCATCTGCCGACTGCATCGGGCGAGGCTAACAACATTGCAGTTGAAACGAGGGTTTCGATACCAACGACAATCACGACATCCACATCAAAGCTCAAGATGGATTGCGCCGCGAAGAAGGTTGCGCGCAGACTCGATGAAACGGTAGCCGCGGAACAGGTCAGGGATGAAGCGCTCAAGATTTTGTCTGCGTTGATCAACATAGATTCATCTAAACCAAAGATGACATCTTGTATGCGAGCGGAATTGATTCCGGCGTTAGCGATTGCTTCTTTGATAGCTTCGGAGGGATTTGCAGATTGAACAATGGAAATGATGAAGACATCGGCATCGGACATGAAGGTCTCTTTTAGGTACTAAAATTTTCGTCAATTGTAATTCCTATTTGATGTTTAGGTATTGTTATTGCCTTTTCTGGAAAAGGAATCTATAATCTGAGGAATGTATATTATACAGACGGTATGCTGCATAACATCGCAAAGGCGTCTTATACAGCGCATAATCGCTGAAGACATAGTTGGGCAGTTTGAAGTCAATCGTTGAGTGAAAAAAGCGTAAGGTAAACATGGATGCTGACGCTCTATTTCCAAATTTGTCATCTTTAGTACAATCCAAAACGAAACAGACCCTTTGCCAATATGGGGTTAATGGCAAACCCCAAAATGATGATTATTGGAATCTCAAAAGCAGTTGTTGGGCAGTCCTTACCGACCAGATACACTTGAGATGTGGCCCTCACCAAACTCTGAAAACTTTGGATGAGTTTGTCCGTCTCTTACCTCCCAATACACCTACTGGCAGGATAAAGGACAAGATATGTTCTAATTCTGAAGGTAGCGAATTTCTAGATACAGTAGTTGAAGCAGCATGGATGTTGCATTTTTTGAAAAACGGTTTTAATGTGGAACTTGAAAAACCGTTAGATACCAAGAAACCCAAAGGCAGTAATGCTGATATTTTTGTGATATTGAATGAGATAAAGTGTTGGCTGGAAGCGACAAATGTAAAATTGAGTACTAACAACTTTCCCATTAGAACATCTACCACTCCGTTTAATGGACTAATGTCCGGGTCTTCTAAAGAACACATCCTTGCCGAGTTAGCGTATCGGGCGAAAGAAAAGTATAAGAAAAAATTTGGAGAAGGTGTTCGCTCCGGACTTTTTAAGGATGAAGCCATTATCATTTTGCTATGTGTATTCAAGTGTGAGGAAATAGTATTGCATAATTTCGATTACGGTAATTTGCCAGCACCAGAAGCACCAGAAGGATTGTTCGATGATGAAAGTCGGGGATTGAATTTAGTGAGAGTCCATACTCTAGACCCATCTACAGATGATGTACTTTGTCCACATCCACTTGCAGATTGGAGACCGGCAGTTTAGCGGACGAAACCAATAACATCAATATACTTCCACAAAGGACTGCCCAACACCGTGTATACCCGACTGGTGAGTACGTGCCGCCAAAATGGGTTTACACTTGGCTCAATGCTGGTTCTTTCAAAGCGGCGTGATCTCATCCTGCCCACCAGCGGGTAACGCAAACCGTTGGGCGGCTTACCGTAGAAAGGAATACATATGGCAGATGAAACTTTACTCAAAGCAATCGAATTGATAAGGGCAGGTAGAAAAACCGAGGCACAAAAAATCCTAGAGCCTTATCTAGAAGCCAATCCACATAGCATACCGGCTTGGCTGTGGGAAGCAGAGACTTGGCCTACGACTGCTCAGAAGATAAAAATATTGGAGACGTGTTTACAGCATAATCCAGACAACCAACAAGTGAAGCAAGGTTTAGCTGCCCTTCAGAGTCTGTTACCGAAAGTCGATACTCAAGGCCCAATTCCAAGTATTCACCAGCAAGTTGTCGAGCCCGAAACAAACTCGCAAAGTTCGGTGCCGCGAGCCAAATCTCAACAAAAGAGTTCTAAAGGTATACCATGGCTATGGCTCTCCCTTGGATTGCTATTGCTACTTGTGGCATGTGGCACTGGTGTAGCCATTTTCGTATTTCTATCGCATCAAGGCATAGGTTCACAAAATACAACGCTATTACCTGCTCAATCGGCAACATCAGGTCCTGACTTAACAGCCAATTTTGCAAACGTGATAAAAAGAGATCGGTCATACTTGGGCATCGTAGTACAGCAAGTGGATATTGTCAGCATACGCCAATGCGAATTGACTAACAACCAGAAAGCCGATCATGGAATAACGGGTAGATGGATTGTAGAGTATAAATTTACAACTCAAGCGGAGCCCAACTTTTTGAAAGACGAAGTCACAGCAATTGATCAAGGACTTGATGGACAATTTGTAATGTCGTCTTTCGACTGTGATCATTAAATACGGGCAATGATGCTATCATGCTTATCAGCATTAAAAATAATCGCGCTGCCCAATACCGCGTATAGCGGACGCAATATCATTCATTAGATTCAAGAAGGAGCCAATGGATTTCCATTGGCTCCTTTTGTTTATCCTTTCACCGCATTGATGAAATCCGCGAAGAGACCGTAAGCCGTTTCTTCGGGTCCGGCGCCCATGCCTGCGCGTTCGGTCTGGATGATCGCCAGGTCGCCCATCACATCGGTGCGGAATTCAAGCCCGGTGGTTGCACCGTCCATTCCATACAAACTTGATGAAGCTGGGACCAACTCCGGTGCAACACGCGCGATGATTTGATCTCCGTTTCGTTCCGCAGACGCGACCAATTTCCAACGTTGACCTTTTTCTTTTGCGCTTCGAATCATTTCCGGCGTGATGCCGCGGATTCCAGTTCGATTCACTTTCTGCGGCGTGAACGGTCGCGAAGCATCCATTAAGACCGTGATCAACGCCGCAACCTTGATCGCCGCATCCCAGCCGTCCACATCGTTGGACGGATCGGTCTCCGCCACGCCAATGCTCTGACAATATTTCACAGCTTCATCGAACGTCTCGCCGCTTTCCATGCGCGTCAAAATAATATTTGTTGTCGAATTGATAATGCCTTTGAAAGATGTCAATTCAGCGGCGGGCATCGCTTCACGGAACACGGAGAAAACCGGCGTGCCGCCCAACACCGTCGACTCGAAATAGAATTTTTTGTTTTTGGATTTTGCCAGCGCGGTCAACTCGCGATAGCCATGTACCACTGTGCCTTTGTTGGCAGTGATGGCGTGCATATTTGCATTCAACGCCGCGCGGACGTGATCAATGGCGGGCTGACCTGTCGCAACATTCACCGGAGAATTTTCAAACATCACATCAGCATGTGAATGTTGAATGACTGCAAGGGAGTCTTGCACTTCGTGAGTGGAAAGTGGAGCGATGGGCTTTCCACTTTCTATGAGTCTCAAAGCCTCTTTGATATCAATGCCTTCGGCATTCACCGCAAATCCATGTTTGCCGGTAGCAATCCCTGTCACGGAAAACGTGATGTCGTATTGATTCTTTAAGGTTGTGCGCTTCCGTTCCAGCAAACGAATCAACGCTTGGGCAACGTTGCCGAAACCGATGAAGGCGAGTTTGTAATTCATAAATTCTCCTGTTTCATGTTGTCATTGCGAGCCGTCGCTGGTCGAGTATCGCCGAAGGCGATGTATCGAGACCAAGACGGCATGGCAATCTCAAGTTTGATTCAAATAATCAATTGCATCAAGAGAGGAGATTGCTTCGTTTGGTCTCGATATAGCGGAAAAGCATCGCTTACTCGACCATCGCTCGCAATGACGTCAAACTGGCGGGTATGGAAACGATCTTCGTCCTTGCGGCGGACGCGGAAAAACTTTCGATGCAATCACAGCCTTGGCGCGTGACTTAAGCGCGGTGATCTCGCGCGGGCTGAGATAAGGCTGAAGGTCAGCGAGCAAGCTTTGGTTCGCGGAGAGATGCGAAATGCACGACAATAAATCATCGGGAATCGGCTCACCCGCAAAATCCCAAATCACCGTCCGCAGTTTATCATATTCGTGGAAACAAATCCCGTGATCGATTGCCCAAAGCTTATGCGAGTCGGAATCGAAGAAAACGTGACTCCCTTTGCGGTCGGCGTTGTTGACCAGCAGGTCGAACAAGACGACCGGCTTTAATTGCGCTTTGTCTTCGTCGCTGAAATTGAAGTAATGATATTCAGGATCATATTCGATATATTGCTGAAGCGAACCGGAGCCGTGCGGACCTTCGGCGCGCAGCGTGGTGAACGGGACGAAGTGAAAGCCCAGCGCCTCGCTGACGATATATGCGGCGACCTCGCGCAAAGCCAGTGTGCTCTCGGGAAAATCCCAAAGCGGTTGCTCGCCGCGCGAAGGTTTATACACGGCTGGATAGGTTTTATTTTCATAATGAACGTCAACCAGGAATGTGTAATTGGAGCCGAGCGTGAACTGGCCCTTGAGTTTAATTTTGCCTTGTTGAAAAACACTCTGTAAAGATTCAGCTGGCTGAATTATTTGACTCATAGTCTATGTTATCTAAACTGACCCAGCCTAACCATTGTGATCCGCGTTTGTAAACTTGTTCACTTATTTCTGGGTCTTGGCTTATATCTTCTGCATATTGAAACCCTGCGTCTCCGAACGCAAGTATAAGATCAAGAAGTCTAACAGGCACAACATCGTTTCGGTTACCAATTTGATTGGCAATGAATTTGGCAGATTGATCTTTTCCGTAATACCAAATTTGCCTTGCTGTGCCTTGTTTGCTTCCTCTTGATGTGGCAGAATGCGAATGTACTAATCCGCAACGAGCTCCATATAAATCTACCGCAGTGCAAGGAAGAGATGCAGCATTTAAAAGATATTTGTCTGCCCAATTTATAAATGCTTTTGGGGTGACATCACCTGATGGTAATCCAACCCAAGCCATTGTATCAATGGCTGAATAAAGTACAACAAGTAATTGTGTGTTGTGCTGATAACGTTGTAAAAGATTCAGAGCATCCAATGTTTCTGTTGTGAACTTAAACAGAAGCTTCTTCGCTACATCTTGAATTCTAATTTCTTCCATAGTCTACTTGAAAAACAGCGTGATTGTTGCTAATGCAAATGCCCATTCTTCTTTGGGCAGAAGTGACCTTCGGGTTCCATCGGCTGTCCGCATTGCGGGCAAAGCGGGCGCCCGCGTTGAGAAACTTCCGCACCCCAACGCGCCATTTTATGCACTTGATCGCGCGTGCACCAAAAGCGGATGACCGCGCCCGATTCGGGATCTTGATCCTCCGTCAGCAATTCGCGCACCATCAGCACGACGCGGTCGCGGGGTTGATCATAGCCGAGTCCGATCTCACCGACGCGAAACATCGGGTCAACGGGCGGATTGATTCGCATCTGTTCTTCATCGTAATCGGATGAGGCTTCCTGCAGGTCGGGATTCTGCCGCGCCACTTCCGCTAAAAATTTTTCCACGCCGACGGCTAATGAAAGCAATTGAGTCTTTTCGATGATAACGGTATATGTTTTTTCAGCGCGAAAGGCTTGGATGTAAAAAACGCGCTGCCCGGGTTTGCCGATGGCATCGCTGGTAATGTGATCGCAGGGGTCAACGTCAATTTCAGTACTGGGCATAAATTCCTTTGCAGTAATTTTAGTATACCAGATTCGATTTCCATTGAATGAAAGTATAATCTCCTCTACCTTCGCCAAACGAGGAGCGTGCTATGTACGATAAAAAGAAACTGAATGATTTAAAAGATTCTCTTGAAAAGTGGGAGGAGACTTCGCTGAAGAAGACTCTGGCGTCCATGCCGGAGCGACAAGATGAATTCATCACCACATCCTCTGAACCCATCAACCGGCTTTACACTCCGCTCGATGTCGAGAATTTAGATTATCAAAATGATCTCGGCTTGCCCGGCGAATATCCGTACACGCGCGGCATTCATCCGACGCTTCATCGTGGCAAGTTGTGGACGATGCGCATGTTCGCCGGATTTGGAACGGCGGAAGAAACCAACAAGCGATTCAAATATCTGCTCGATCAAGGTCAAACCGGACTTTCGATTGCGTTCGACCTCGCTACGCTCATGGGCTACGACACCGACCAACCCGAAGCGCTTGGCGAATTTGGCAAATGCGGCGTGGCGGTTTCGTCTTTGAAGGATATGGAAATTCTGCTCGATGGGATTCCGCTCGATAAAGTTTCCACCAGCATGACGATTAATTCACCCGCCGCGATTATTTGGGCGATGTATATAGCCGCGGCGGAAAAACAGGGCGTACGATCCGATCAATTGCGCGGCACGCTTCAAAACGACATCCTTAAAGAATTCATCGCGCAAAAGGAATATATCTTTCCGCCTTCGCCTTCGATGCGGCTCGTGGTGGATACGATGGAATTCGGCGCGCAGAAAGTTCCGCAATGGAATACGATCTCGATCAGCGGCTATCACATCCGTGAAGCCGGTTCGACGGCCGCGCAGGAATTGGCATTCACTCTTGCTGATGGTATGGAATACGTCCGCTGGGGAATCGCGCGCGGCATGGATGTGGACGAATTCGCACCGCGCCTGTCATTCTTCTTCAACGCACATAACGATTTCTTTGAAGAAATTGCCAAGTACCGCGCCGCGCGTCGCATTTGGGCACGAGAGATGAAGGAAATGTTCAAAGCGAAGAATCCAAGATCATGGTTGTTACGATTTCATACACAAACCGCGGGCGTTTCTCTCACCGCGCAGCAACCGGAAAATAATGTAGTGCGTGTCGCGATTCAAGCATTAGCCGCCGTCCTTGGTGGAACGCAAAGCTTGCATACGAACTCACTTGATGAAGCATTGGCGTTGCCTTCTGAACATGCTGTGACAATTGCTTTGCGCACGCAACAGATCATCGCGGAAGAATCTGGCGTGGCGAATACGATCGATCCACTCGGAGGTAGTTTCTTCGTCGAAGCCCAGACCGATAGAATAGAAAAGCAAGCTTATGATTATTTCCGTCGCATCGACGAGTTGGGCGGAGTCATTCCGGCGATTGAAAAGGGATTCCTCCAAAGCGAGATCGCGGATGCGGCATATCGTTATCAGCGCGAGATTGATAATGGCACGCGCAAAATTGTCGGCGTGAATGCATACAACGAGCACAAGCCGCTCACCGTTCCGATTTTGGAAATGGATCCGAATGGATATAAGCGTCAAATAAATCGTTTGAGCGAACTCCGCAAGACGCGCGATAACGGACGCGCCGGTCAGGTAATGGATAAACTTCGCGTCGCTTTGCAAGGCACAGAAAACACGATGCCTTATTTAATGGAATGTGTTCACGCGTATGCAACGCTCGGTGAGATCATCCAAATCATGAAAGAAGAGTTTGGAATTTACGAAGAGCCAACAATGATTTAGCGAGCCAGCGTCCGCGTCATTTCATAATATTCCAAATTCGCAGTCCGCTTGTGGCTGATCACTTCTTCCAGCGGAACAAATTCAATGTGGTGGCCTTTGAGACCGGTCATCACGCCGCTCTTGCCTTCCAGCAACGCCTCGACCGCTTTCACGCCCATTCGCGAAGCCAACAGACGATCATACGCCGTCGGCGAACCACCGCGCTGAATGTGTCCAAGGATGGTGACGCGCGTGGTGAACCCGACGTCCATCGCTTCAAGCGCATTGGCCAGCTCCGTCGTGTTATGTCCCGAGCCTTCGGCATTGATGATAATGGCATGGGTTTTGCCGCGCGTATAAGCGTCCTCGATCACCTTGCCCACTTCTTTTACAGTCACGTGAACTTCGGGAATCAACACACTCTCTGCGCCGCATACAATGCCAGCCATCACCGCCAGATAACCGCAATTGCGTCCCATCGTTTCGATCAGAAACGCGCGGCGATGCGAAGAAGCGGTATCGCGCAATTTATCCACCGAATCCATGATGGTATTCATCGCCGTATCTGTGCCGATGGAAATATCCGTTCCCCATACATCGTTATCAATGCTTCCTGGAAGACCAATCACCTTGACCCCCTGTTGATGCAATGCGTACGCGCCATTTAGCGAACCTTCGCCGCCGATCACGATCAAAGCATCCATGCCTGCTTCGTTCATGCGACGAATGGCTTCGCGCTGTCCTTTCTGTTCTTTAAAGCGCGGACTGCGGCTGGTTTGTAGAATCGTTCCGCCGCGTTGGAGGATTCCGCTTACATCGCGGGCGCCGAGGTGACGGAACTCGCCATTGAGCAATCCTTCGTAGCCATCCACGACTCCCAGTACATCTGCATTACGTGTATTGGCCGTCCGCACAACGGCGCGGATGGCGGCATTCATGCCGGGCGAATCTCCGCCCGAAGTCAAAACTCCTATTGTAAATGGCTTATTCACTTCCATTTTGTTCATCTCTCTTGATTTGAAATATATCGAAATCGCGCGCCACCGATGCGTTCGGATGAATTGATTGAGCTTCCTTCAAAACATCCTTCTCGCGATAGCGGCGCGAAATATGCGTAAGAATTAATTTCTTAACATTTGCTTGAACTGCTAATTCGGCCCCTTGTTTCGCGGTGAGGTGTGCGAACTGATGCGCCATTTCCGCTTCTTCTTCAAGATAAGTGGATTCGATCACCAGCGCGTCCGCATCTTTACAGACCTCGAGCAGGTTCTCCGTCTTACCAGTATCTCCCACCACAACGAGTTTGATGCCTCTTTCAACCGGTCCCAACACATCATCCGGTGTGACGCGTTTTCCATCGGATAAAGTAATCGCTTTGCCCGCGACGAGATCGCGTCGCTCCGGTCCGAATGGCACGCCCAACTTGTCCGCTTTTTTCGGCAAAAAAGGGCGCCGCGCTTTTGTTTCAAAAACATAACCGAGACAATCTGGCCCGCGATGAGTTACAGGAAAAGCCGTGACCGTAAAATCATCCGCCTCGAAAAATATTCCCGGCTTGATCTCCCGGAAATAAAGAGGCATGGGTGTTTGATTGCCGCGCAGGACAACATCATCAATCAAAGCGTGGACACGCTCCAGCGCCCCGCGTCCGCCAAAGATTTCGAGCTGATCAATCGCTTCCCAGCGCATGAACGTGCTGACCAAACCGCCCAGACCGAGGATGTGATCGAGGTGACTGTGGGTAAGCAAGATGCGCGTTAAATGTCGGAAGCCAACGCCCGCTTGTAAAATCTGACGTTGTGTTCCTTCACCGCAGTCAATTAGAAAACGATATTCATCGTGCGTGATGATTTGGGCCGGCATTCCGCGTTTTGCCGAAGGCGCGGAGGCAGATGTACCGAGGAATAGAATTTCGAACAACGAGAAGTCCTTTAGAGAATTTTGATAAAAGTAAAAAGTAAGAAGTAGAAGGTAAATTACGTATTACGAATCACACATCATATTTTTACATTTGCTTTTTCTATTGGTTATGAACCATATTGTACCTTAAAGAAAACAGACCATTTGTGCTATAATTTTTCACGGTCAATTTATTTGCTGTTTAGCGACAATGTTTAATATCTTTTCTCGATCCAAGAAACGCAAACCTCAGCGGAAAACTTCTCCGAAGGCGCAAGCGCGCGCCAAACCATCGAACAAATCAAAACCGCCGGAGCCGCTGCTTCCCGAGCCATCGCTTTGGGAGCGGTTATCTTCTGAACGCCAACTTGATGTGATCGGTATTGTTCTCGCAGTCATTGGCATTCTGATTCTGCTTACGCTTTTCGCTTCCGCGCGCTCGACGTTGACCGCGGATTTGATTCGTTTCCTTGGTCAGCTCTTTGGCTGGGGGATTTATATTTTGCCGATTGCATTATTCGTCTTTGGGGTTTGGCTCATCCTGCGCCGCAATGAACGCCTTCCGGTATTATCGCTTGAACGAACCGTTGGAAGCATTTTACTTTTTATTTGGCTGCTGACCACCATGCACAGTATCATTGCCCAGCCTGTGATGGCGGATGTAGCGGCATTGGACGGCGCAGGCGGAGGCTACATCGGCGGTCTCTTCGAGCGTTTGTTATTTTTCGGTTTTGGTTTTTGGGGCGCGGTCATTATTCTCGCGGCTTGGTTCTTGATTGCATTGACCATGACGTTGGATATAACGATCCAAGATTTATTTCGCTGGGTCGGAGTCGCGTTCGTGCGAATTAAATCTTTAGTGATCAAGCCAGCTCCGCTTCCCGCGCCATCGGAAGCGGTCGCGACAGCCAATGGTTATACTCCGCTGAAAGAGACTCTTACAGCACCATCGATTCCTTCTGCGCCACCCAACTTTCCAACTGTGACCACAACCGTCAGCGCACCGGTCATTCAATGGATTCTGCCGCAGATCAATGACATCCTCGACGCGGGCAGTGCGCCGTCGGTGAATGAAGACTTTATCAATCAGCGCGCACGTTTGATCGAAGAAACATTAGCGTCATTTGGTGCACCTGCACAAGTCGTTGAGATCAGCCGCGGGCCGACGATCACGCAATTTGGCGTCGAGCCGCTTTTCGTCGAGACAAGAGGCGGACGCACGCGCGTGCGAGTCAGTAAAATTGCATCCCTTGCAGATGATCTGGCATTGGCACTCGCCGCGCCGCGCATCCGCATTCAAGCACCTGTTCCGGGACACAGTTATGTCGGCATCGAAGTTCCAAATGAAGAGATGGCGCTGGTTGCTTTGCGCGATGTTTTGGAGAATGAGGCTTTCCAGCGAAATAAAACGCCGTTGCGTTTTGCATTGGGACAGGATGTTGCTGGCCATCCCATCGCCGCTAATTTGGAAGCGATGCCGCATATGTTGATCGCAGGCACAACCGGTTCGGGTAAGTCGGTGTGCGTGAATTCGATCCTTTCTTGTTTTCTTTTGAATAACACTCCGGACGATTTGCGCTTGGTGTTGGTGGATCCAAAGCGCGTGGAGTTGACCGGTTATAACGGCATACCGCATTTGCTTGCGCCGGTAGTGGTTGAAGTGGAGCGCGTGGTGGGCGCGCTGCAATGGATGACGCGTGAAATGGATAAACGTTATCATGAGTTCGCTAAAGTCGGCGCGCGCAACATCACCGATTACAACGCGCACATGAAGACACAAGGCGGAAAGAAATTGCCGTTCTTATTGATCGTAATTGATGAACTCGCTGACCTGATGATGATCGCGCCAGATCAAACCGAAAAGACGATCACGCGTCTCGCGCAGTTGGCGCGTGCCACCGGTATCCATATGATCCTTGCAACTCAGCGTCCATCGGTGGATGTAGTAACCGGTTTGATCAAAGCCAACTTTCCGGCGCGCATTGCATTTGCAGTCGCATCCGGCGTGGATAGCCGCGTGATTCTCGATCAACCTGGCGCGGAACGATTGCTGGGCCGCGGCGATATGTTATATCAAGCGCCCGACGCGGCCGCGCC
>JBAUMB010000303.1:0-22923 GCA_049578465.1 Anaerolineales bacterium | reverse complement strand
CCACCGTATCACGCGCAAGAGGCAGCAAATTTATCAATTGAAAACGGAAGATACCCCAGGCCGTGGAAACGACCGCAATACTAAAGCCATATGAAGTTAAGTCAAGATTGGTAACTGGAGTTAAACCAGATACATAAAGAAAATTTCCGACCCAAGGCGCAATTACAGCAATGATCAAAGCCGCGATCTGCCCTCGATACAATCCATGCTTATGCCGTATTAATCGAACGATGAAATATGTGCCAATCAACAAGAGAAAATAGGCATAGATCCAATAAATCCAAAACCAGAAACCATGGACGACTCCAAGCGATGAAAAATCACCTGTACGGCTAATAAAATAATGACTCCAGATTAAACCATGATATTCTGTTGTAAAAACCAGCAGAAGTGTAACAAGGGGCAATACTCCCAAAGCGGCAATGACTCGAAGCGGCATTTGCCTATTTTGATTAAAATAGTTATAGCAAAAGACCAACCACAGCAAGGGAATCGTGGTTGTGCCGATATATTCAACTTTCGCCCAAAACACCTTGGTAGATAAATCGGCGCCGGCAATTTCCAAAGCATAACCGATCGCCCAAACACCTACAGCAAGAGCTAACAACGCTAATGCCGATGCACCCGATACTGCGCGGTGAGACCAGGAGTAGAATGCTACCCAGATAGAGATGAATCCCGCAATAAACAAAGGAACGATATAAGGGGAGTATAAGAAATGCATTACGTCTCCTGTCCCAAGAGAATCTTTTTTTGTTTAATCATGTCTTTAGATTACAAGTCAATAGATTATCTGGGACACAAAGCTCAATTTGCAAAAGCTAGGTCTTCCGATACGCTATGATTATACTGCGGCTACAGATTCGAATCCGGGAAAGCTGCGGTAATAGCTAACGCAATTAGAGTATATATATCATCACATATTTGACCGCTTAGTTGCTTTGCCTTACTTGCGCGAGCAAATCATCCACTAAATCTTCAGGCGGCATCGGCAAAGCGTTCTCTTGAAAATAGAAAATATCCCGCAGAGGTAATTCCATCAAAAAGCCCATCGTTTCCATGCCAATGGAATTATCTCCATCTTGTCCTCCGCCGAAAGTCGCTTTCATTTGCGACACCATCTGTTGGTAAAGCGGTTCCAACACGAGCTTGCCTCGAGAGTCCTCCATCCAATCACGCAGGGTTGATTCGTTGTTGAGGAGGCTGGGTAGTTGCAGCGTAGATTGTAAGGTAACAGTTTGGGTGCAGCGAATGTCGTTTACCGAAGCGCCAATCAGAATATCAAATTCGCCATCCTCCGTGATCCACTGCTTATAAGATGGATGGAAATATGCGAAGGACCGGAAATCAAGCGCCAGGGTTACCGTCTTTGTTTCGCCAGGTTGAAGTTCAACTTTGACGAAGCCCTTGAGCTCTTTGGGTGGACGGATCAATTTGGATTTGTGATCGTGCACATATAGTTGAACCACTTCCTTACCGGCTAGCTTGCCTGTATTTTTTACATCCACAGAAACAGTAAGACCATCCACATCCTTGAAAGATGATGAGGATACTTTCAAGTTGCTGTAGGCGAAGGTTGTATAACTGAGACCGTAACCAAAGGGAAACTGCACCGGCACTTCTTTGGCTTCATAATAACGATAGCCGATGAAAATACCCTCACCATAACGCACCTCGCCGCTTCCTCCGGGGAAGTTTATGTGAGCGGGTGTATCCACCAGTTTGATCGGGAAGGTTTCTGCCAGCCGGCCTGATGGATTAACCTTTCCATAGAGCACATCGGCGATTGCTCCACCGCCAGCTTGTCCCATCATCCAGGCTTCGAGAACGGCGGCCATGCCATCTATCCATTCGTTCATCACTATTGGGGCGCCATTATTCAAGATGACAACAGTCTTAGGCTGGACTGCAGTCACAGCCTTGATCAAAGCAACCTGTTGCGGAGTGAGATCGAGGTCGGGCCGATCGTAACCTTCCGACTCCTTTGATTCAGGTAGGGCAAGATAAAGTAATGCAACGTCTGCATAACGGGCGTTGTTAACGGCCGCATCAATGAGCGATTGATCAAAAGCAGTGCCAGCCGGATATCCCTCAGCATAGCTAAGCTCAGCATCCTTTGCCATTTTTTGCAGTTCTTTAAATGGGTTATCCACTAAAGTGGGATTGATGTGCGAACTGCCACCGCCCTGGAAGTGCGCCTCTTCCGCGGCGCGGCCAATAACAGCGATGTGCTGATAATTCTTCAATGGCAGAATACCGTTGTTCTTAAGCAGAACCATGCCCTCTGCTGCGATTTTGCGCGCTAGGGCGTGATGCGCGGCGATATCAAACGATCCGCCTTTAGATGTCTTGGTAGCTTTGAATACAATGCCAAGGATCCGGCGTACCGACTTGTCTAAAACGGATTCGTCAATCTCGCCGGAGCGAACAGCTTCCACAAGTGCCTTAACTCGCCGTTCTCTCGGTCCGGGCATTTCCAAATCTAGGCCGCTTTTCATGGAGACCACTCGATCGTGCACTGCGCCCCAATCGGAGACAACGAAGCCTTCGAAACCCCATTCATCTTTGAGGATGTCCACCAGTAGTTTGTGATTCTCGGAGCCATAGGTGCCGTTGAGTTTGTTGTAAGCACACATCACTGTCCACGGCTGGGATTTTTTGACGGCAGTCTCGAAGGCAGGCAGATAAATCTCCCGCAAGCTGCGTTCATCAACATCGGCGCTAATGGTCATGCGCTGGAACTCTTGGTTATTAGTCGCGAAATGCTTGAGAGAAGTGCCCACACCTTTGCTTTGCACGCCGTTGATAAAGTTGGCTGCCATCTCACCAGCAAGATAAGGGTCTTCAGAATAGTATTCGAAATTGCGTCCCCCTAATGGCGAGCGCTTCATGTTTACTCCGGGACCGAGTATCGCATCCACTTTCAGAGCGACGCACTCCTCCGCTAATGCCTGCCCCATATCATGAATCAGATCCACGTTCCAAGTGGATGCCATGCAAGAGGCAGTCGGAAAGCAAGTGGCGGGCAGACTCCCTGCGATGAAGTCGTTCACATCCGCCACCCGGCGCACGCCATGCGGTCCATCCGAAACGGTCATCGCGGGCACACCGAGACGTTCCATCGGAGTGGTTGTCCATGGACTCCCACCAGTACACAGGGCGGCTTTTTCTTCCAGCGTCATCTTTGCAATAATGGCTTGAATATTATCAGACATAGCATTCTCCTTGAATAGATTGGTTTAAAATTATTTCGCTGCGCCATGCGCATACGAATCATAAACTGAACGAACTTTTAGCGCCGCCTGCGTCTGAGAGAGTGTCCAACCAACGGGTAGCGATGCGGAAATGCTGACAATGCGGCCGGCAGGGAGGTCAAAATAATTATCACTGAAAACAACGTCCGCTCCGTCTAGTGTACATTCCACTAGCCGCGCCAGCGAACGGGAAGTCAGTTCGATATAAATTTTTCCCTGTTCAATGCGCAACTGCTCAGAAATTTCGGGTTCGGCAAGTGAAAGGTGCTTGGTGGGAACAAAGAAGGCAGTCTGCCTAGCCAGGATTTTTCCATCTTGTAAGAGTTCGGCAATGAAAACCACTTCCCGACGCAAATCTTCTTTCACATGATTGGAAAAATCGAGGCGGCAAACAGGCGTCACACCAGACGGAGTTGCCTTCACAGTCTCCTCACCCGAATCCAACACATCGCCATTTAACATTTCCAACGACCAACGAACTGAACCTTCCCAAGTTTCGCGTAAATCACTGGTGATATAAACATCTTGCTCAGGTGGCTTATCTTCAATAGAAAGCATCAGCGGCGCATAGAATCGGCGGGCGGCATAATGCAACCCTTTCCAGCGACCAAAGTAATCCAAGCTCGACCAAGATGCCACTGGCCAGCAATCATTGAGCTGCCAGTACAAAGTTCCAGCGACACGATCGGGATGACGCCGCCAGTGTTCCACACCGTAACGAATCCCTTCGGCCTGAAGCACCATACTCAAATACACTAAAGCATCGAAATCTTTTGGAAGCCTGAATGTATCCAGCATCTGCCCAACCATCAGGGAGTTTCCGCTAGCGTTTTTCTGGTGCATCTCCATAACGTAGGAAGTCATATTCCAATCCGCTTCCTCCGCGTAGGTACGAATGGTAGCGAGAGGCGGGAGAGCTTGGAAACCGAATTCACTCATGAAACGTGGATACTGGTCTCGGTAAGCGGTGAACGGCTTGCGGCCATGCCAGACATCCCAATAGTGGGCATCCCCCTGTTTCTCGCTATCGGGGTCCTCGAACGGAGTCTCCGACGATGGGGAACTGGGCCAATACGAATGATCCGGATCCTCAGCCGTGCACCACTCACGCAGCGTATGGAAGAAAAATCGGTTGTAGACTTCCTTCATTTCTTGCAATTCAGGCTGCTTCCAGTCTCGATACCATCCTCGCTCCATTTCATTATTGCCACACCAAAGTGCCAAGCTGGCGCGATGTCGCAAGCGGCGGACATTTTCAACCACTTCATTATGGATATTTTCCAAGAAGGCTAGATCATCTAAAGGGTAAATACTGCAGGAAAAAATGAACTCCTGCCAGACCAAGATACCATAACGATCGCACAGATCGTAGAAACGCTCTTCCTCGTAAAATCCACCACCCCACACGCGCAGCATGTTCTGATGCGTTTCAGCCGCGGCGCGAATTAAGCCTTCGAGATATTCATCCGTAATCCGTGTCGGAAAGGAATCGGCCGGGATCCAGTTAGAGCCTTTAGCGAAAATGGGCAATCCGTTGACAACAAATGTGAATGAACGTCCCCATTCATCTGACTGCTGGCGAAGTTCAAGGGTGCGTAGCCCCAATTGATATTCGCGTTGATCCAACAAGAGGTCCGATTGATGCAGTTCAATGTGGGCTTGATAGAGCGGCTGTGCGCCGTAGCCATTCGGCCACCAAATTTGCGGATCGGGTATATCAACTCGTAGGATGCCCGCGTTCCCATTAGTGATTGCTACACTGGATTCAAAAACCTGCCCATCAGGAGCAACAAGACGCATGACTGCCGAGCAAGAACTTTCTTCCCACGCTTCGACCGCTATCCGCGCTTCGACTATTACCTGATCCTTGGTGTGTTGCTGGCTAAAGCGGACTTCCGCGATACGAGCATCTTCAAAGCCTTCCAGGCGAATATCTTTCCAGACTCCGATGGGAGGTAATTGTGGGCCCCAATCCCAGCCAAATTGACAAGGCGCTTTGCGTAAATGCGGGCCGCCCGGAATGGCTTGCGAAACTCCCGGCATGGGGCGTATAGCTTGCTGCGCGGCGGCAAAACATACGGGAGAGTCAAAAGCGATGCGCAGATCATTCTCACCTGCTTTGAGCAATGATTTCACATCCCACCGATACTGCCTGAACATATTTGCAGCACGGCCTAGCTCACGACTATTCAAGCTGACCGTCGCCAGAGTATCTAAGCCATCGCAAACCAACCAGATGTGCGGCTCAAGCAGAAGTTCAGGTGCGACGACAAACTTATAGCAATATTCCCAAACGGACTCAGCGACCCATTGAACTCGCTTTTCGTTGTCGCCCACAAATGGATCAGGGATTTTACCTAGGGCCATTAAATCGGTATGCACGCCGCCAGGGACAGTGGCCGGTAACCATGCTTGCGTACCCCCCTGACGAAATTGCCAAGCGCCTGCCAAAGATTGAATTCTCATAATATATTTTCCTGTGATTGGAGTGATTAATAGCTTTCCGTGCATCTATCATTAGTGTGCTGCCATCATAACGATATGATGATTATGTCTCTTGAATCCAAGCTTAAGAGAGGTGCATCACACCGTTGAGAGATCCCATGCTTCATGGATCTTTGGAACATCATTGAGCAAGCGCTGAGTGTAAGCCTCATGTGGATGCAGAATTACATCGTCAGCAGATCCGCTTTCGACAAATTTTCCATGCTCCATAATATATACACTGTCGGAAACATAATACGCCAGACCAATATCATGGGTGATGAAAATTGTTGTCATCCCGGTTTCGTTGCGCAATTTCATTAGATAATCCAGAATGGTTGCGCGCGAACTGGCATCGATCATCGAGGTAGGTTCGTCAGCCAGCAGGATCTTCGGCTTCAGCAGGAAGATGCGGGCAATCATTAAGCGCTGCATCTGTCCACCAGACAGCTCAAAGGGGTACTTGTTGGTCAATTCCTCGAACTTCAAGTTGACAAAACTGCACGCCTCTGTCATCAATTCCACTTTTTTCGTATGCGAAAGTTTTCCACCGCCGCGCATGCGAATACAATCTAAAAGCACAGCATCGATCTTATTAAATATATTGTACGAAGAGAACGGATCCTGAAAGATCGCCTGAATATTTTTCCAATATTCCTGTTTCTTCTTTTGAGAACGTATATCACGCTTCTTCCCTTGGAAGTAAATATCACCCTCAGAAGTGCTGATCAATCCCAAAAGCATCTTCGCCAAAGTAGTTTTTCCACTACCTGATTCACCCACGATCGAGACGATTTCGCCCTCGTAGAAATTAAAATCTACGTGGTCAACGGCTATAGTTTTCTGGGCGCCAAATCCAAACACTTTGGTGAGCCCTGACCCGCTCAGACATAATTTCTTTTCATCGGGCATTTTTATCAGCCTCCCTCGCATACAATTCCCTTAGTTCTTTTTCCGGTATTATACAGCGGTAAGAGCGGCCGCCACCGGCATCGCGAAGACCGACAGAATTTGTCCTGCATTCTGGCCGCACGAATTTACAGCGTTCGGCAAACCGGCAGCCAGCCGGCGGGTTTTTAAGATTAGGCGGTACTCCGGGAATAGCCGTCAGCTTTACATTTCTCAAACCCTTTTCCGGAACAATGATCGAGCCCATCAGACCTTTGGCATACGGATGAAGCGGATCGAAAACAGTTTCCTCTGATGTACCCTTCTCCACAATCTGCCCTGCGTACATGACCATAATGTCATCCGTTACATTTTTTAAAAGTGGCAGCTCATGTGTGATAAAGATCATCGAATCGATCAAGCCATTTTCCATCGCTTGCCGCAGCATCTTAATGACCATTTTTTGTGAAGTTACATCGAGGGCGGAAGAAGGCTCATCAGCAATGAGAACTTTTGGTAATAGCAACACAGATGTCGCAATCACCGTGCGCTGTTTCATGCCGCCCGAAAGTTCGACGGGGTATTTTTGCAATACATCCGCTGGAAGCCCTAAAGTTTCAAACAATTTTCTGGCACGATCATAAATATCTTTCTTGGTGATGTAAAGTTCATGTGCCTTAATCACATCCTCAATAAAATGGATGATCTTCTGGGTGGGGTTAAGCGCGTTCATCGCGGCTTGGGGAATATAGGCAATCTCTGTCCCTAAGATAGATTTTCGTACATCATCAGGATTCATTCCGGAAATATTTCGTCCGTTGATAATAATCTCACCACTGATATAGTGCAGCGGAGCGAAGTAATATCCCATCAAGCTGAGGGCGAGCGTTGATTTTCCGCAACCAGATTCCCCTGCAATTCCCAGAGATTTCCCTTCCTCAACCTTTAAGGAAACATGGTCAACAGCGTAAATATCTTCCTTAAAGCGCGTGACATATTTTGTGGTTAGTTCCTTGACCTCTAATATTACTTTTGACATCTCAATCACCTAGTCCCTTAATGCCGGATTGAATACCTGATCGAGACCTGTATTCATCAAATTCATAGAGAATGTAATCAGAGCAATGGTCACGAGCACTGGGAAATACGCCCACCATTCTCCAAGGATCTCTGCCTGATAGATCATCGCCCAATTCATCATCAAACCCAACGTTGGTACTTCGGTAGTTCTAGGTCCTAACCCGAGGATTGATAACCCAGCCTCTGCCAAGATACCCGAGGAAATTTGTAGGATAAGCGCCATAACAACATAAGAAGCGATGTAAGGCAAGATATCTGAGACGATGATGTGAACGACTGAATGCCCGGATAGTTTTGATAAGTTGACATGGTCGCGATTACGCAGTGAAACTACTTGCGATCGCACTGCCCTGGCAGTCCAGACCCAAGAGGTAAAGCCGATCACCACCGCGATCGTTACAGCACCGCGCTGTTCCTGGCCTATACTGTAAGAAATCAAGATCAACAATACAAAACTGGGGATCACGGTGAAGAGGTTGGTGATGAACATAATAATGTCATCCGCTGCGCCGCCGATATACCCTGCCAGCAATCCCAAGGTCAAACCGATCAAGGTCGCGATAGTACCTGCGACCAAACCAATTTCCAGAGATGTGCGTGTTGCTGATACCAACTCCGTTAGCACATCCCTACCGAAGTTGTCGGTTCCAAGTGGTAATACTCGTACATTCGCAACCTGACCGATGTTCACGTAATCAGACCGGTTGACGGTGCCTGTCTGCTCCAAGGCGCCTGTTTCCGGGTCTTGTGTTGCAATGACCGCCCCCTGAGTTGACAGTATCCCTTGGAGCGAGGCATTGAGTCTTTGATAGTATCTTTGCTTAGCAAAGGTCATCCCGGGAAAACTTTTGTTGGGATCATAATCCTTAGCCCATTGATCCACGAGTTGTTTGGTGTTGTTGATATCGATCTGATTTTCAGGAATGCCATCCGCCAAAAGCCAAGATTTCATATCAAGGCGTTGCTGATTATCCAACTTGCTTTCAATTCGCTTGGCAGCGGCATCATCCAGATTAAGTATATAAGTGGTGGAAGAATTGATGCTATCAAAGGTACTCACATAAATCCCGGGCGGGAAAAAGGTACCCTGAGCGATGATTGCCAATGGAGGATCTGTAATGATCAGCGGATAAACGATCACGATCAGTAGCAATGCCATAAAAATAGAAAAACCAACAACAAATTTGCCGGAGTGAAAAACCTGGTCAATCGTATGTTTCATAATAGCATCTATCCTTAATCAGCCTGGGCTGCTCTAATGCGAGGATCAATGAGGCCGTAAAGGATTTCGATGATAAAGTTCGCACTTAGCACCATCATCGTGATAATCAATGTGGCTGCTGAGATCAGCGGATAATCCTGTCCAACTACAGCGTTCAAGAGTGTGTAACCAAGCCCTGGATAGCTAAAGATGATTTCCGCCACCAGTGCGCCGCCGACCATGGTACCGAGCGATAATGCCAGGCCGGTCACCTGCGGAAGCATCGCATTTCTAAATACATAGCCGACGATCTTTCGATCTTTGATTCCCATGAAACGGCTGTATTTTACATAATCCGCGTTTAGTTCATAAATAGCCATGGAACGCATACCAATCGCCTGACCGCCGATGGCAATCAACACGATTGACCAGAACGGCATCTGATAATGAACGATCACAGACCACATAAATCCCCACGTAAAGGTGGGAATCATGTCAAACCCATATCCACCCGAAGTTGGGAACCATTTTAAATTGACGCCAAAAATAACCAACAAAATGATTGCCATTCCAAATGCCGGCAAGTTGCTCACAAAAATACTAACAGGCATGAGGACTTTATCAAAGCCGCCCTTGAGGTACGCAGCTAACGCGCCGAGTGTGTTGCCGATCATCCAACCGACAATGATCGCCGGGAACTGTAAACATATCGTCCACCAGATGGAAGATTTGAGAATGTCTGAAACCGGCCGGGGATATTGGCTGAAGGATGCACCAAAATCTCCATGCGCTACATTTTTTATGTAGAGGAGAAACTGCTCAAGCATGGGTTTGTTGGTTCCAAATTGATCGGCGTATTGCTGATAGATCTTTTGGATGCCGGTTGTATTGGTCATGCCTTGGGCAAGCTTTGCCACGATGCCTGCCACAGGATCTCCCGGCATCAGACGAGGCAGGATGAAATTCAGTAAGAAGGCGAAAACAAAAGTAACTAAGAACCAAAGCAGCTTGTTAAAGAAATATTTTCCGTATCCTTTCAACGCAACACCTCCTCGTAAATATAACAGGCATTATATCAATAAGGCGACCGTCACTTAGTCAGACTAGATATGCGTAGTTCTGAGCTTCAGAGATTAGCCATAATGCGGCTGTCACCTGCTTATTACAATAACAGCCATGCCCCGATTCGCGGAACATGGCTGTTATTACATAAACTACGGTTTACTTAACAAGCGTCAGGTTATAGAGACCTGCGATACTCCATCCGTCCGTCAAGTCTAGCGGCGGAACAGGCGGGTTAGTGCCATCACCCTGATGGGGGAAGTTTGTCCAAACAGTTTCGTTCACAGTGTGGAACGATTGAGGCCGATACATGACAGTGAAGGACGGAACATCAGTCAGGTAGATCTTGGTGATTTGTGTGTAGTCGTCCTTAATCTTAGCCGGGTCGGTCTCAGTGGGGATCGCATTGAGCAATGCATCGACGGCTGGATTCTTGTAGCCGCCCCAGTCGCCGTTCCAGTTGTTCTTGGTCATGGCGAATGCAGAGTTCAACAGGTGGTTGGTACGTGACCAAGGCTCGGTTGGGCCAGCGCCATCGTTGTACATCATGAAGAGGTCAAAGCCCGCGGGGAGAGGCCAATTGGTAACCTCGGTCTGATAAACGGACCATTCGGGGTAGTTGGTCGTGATGTCAATACCGATGGCTTTTCCGGCGGCAGCAACCTGTTCAATCGCAGCTTGCCAATCGGACCAGCCATTCGGGCAGGTGGCTACATAAGTAAGTTTCTTACCATTGTAGTAGCGCCAGCCATCAGAGCCGACTTTAATGCCAGCCGCATCAAGCAGTGCTTTGGCACCATCAATATCCTTGCCAGTCCACTGTAGATCCTTAACAGCGGTGGGGTCATACAGAGCCTGCTCGCCAGCAGTCGGGTTCATTAAGGAGCGCGGAGCCTGTGCGAAGGTGGGCGATTGGTTGGTCATAGCGTTAGCAATAATCGTGTCATAGTCAACCGCCATGGCGATGGCTTTGCGGACCGCAACCTGGTCCAAACCATAGGAAGCCATGTTGTAATAAACAGTTGGGAGGCTGGCGGCAATGTCATAGGGAGCATCGGGAAGGTAGGTGGAGATGGGCAGGTTTTGCTTGAGCCAGAGATCCTGAACATTGGAGTTGAACTGCTGGCTGACATCCACCTCACCGGCTTGTAAAGCAGTTGTACCGGCAGCATTATCCTTATAGATCACATGCGCGAGGTACTTAGGAGCAGGCAGTTTGCCAAACATGCTGGCATCTTGGCCCCAGTACTTATCATCGCGAACCATGACAACCTTCGTATCGTCAGCGAAGAAATAGTGATAGGGACCGGAGTAAACTACGTCCATAGCGGGGTCAGCCATAAACTTGGTGGCATCACCGCCGGTGCGCGCTTCTAGTGTCTGGGTCCAAGCTTTCTGGATGACATAAGCGTTGCTGAGGTAAGAAAAGACTTGTAGAGGATTGACTACTTTGCCGCTGGCGTCCAGCTTAGCATTGACCTGAACCGTCTGGGGGTCAACAGCAACAATGCTATCGATGTACGGGCCAAAGTTAACGCCGGCATTTGCTTTGTATTTGACATAAGAAGCCCAAGTATAAGCGACATCATCGGCGGTTACCGGGGTGCCATCGCTCCAATGAGCAGCCTTCTTGATCTTGAAGGTGATAGCGGTATTCGCAGCATTCCATGCCCAAGGACCATCAGCCAGCAGAGGATACTGCTTGCCATCCATCATGTCGTACAAGTACGGGGTTTCGAACATGGTGACGCGGGAGTTATCACCTGGGGCGATTGCCATTGCATTGTTGCAGTTGGAAGAGTAGGGGTTCCAACAAACAACTGAACCCCACTGTTGACCATTGAAGTACAGGGTCTCATTGCGGGGCAGTGTTCCGCCAGGGGTGACGGGTGCTTCGGTCGCCGTCGCGGCGACTGCAACAGGAGCAGTGGTGGCCACGGGGGCTTGAGTAGCAGCTGCGGGAACAGCTGTGGGAGCCGGGGCTGCAGCAGGGGCACATGCGCCAAGCAGCATGCTAGCTCCAATCAAGATCGATAAAACAGCAATTAAGCGTTTCATCTTCATTCTCCTTTATTATTACGATATAGTATCCTGTGTAAGAAGTCCGCAACTTAATAGGGAGTGTGGATTTCTCTTGATGGCGTCCGGTGTCTTGATGAATTCCAGACGTCATTTTGAAACGACAAGCAGTCTATGTTAATGGTTTGTTGATCACCTCCTCGCAAGTGCCAATTTACAAACTTGAGACAGAAATAATCCGCATGATTGCTGAATCAATAATTTCATTTTTGCTTTCTAGCCGCGGGAGGCTCCGCACGATTCGCGAATTACAAGCTCGGTTTCCATAATGATGTGGCGCGGCGGGTTGACGCCATTCTCAACCAAGTCAATCAAAATCTCGACTGCTTTAGCGCCAAGCTGAGTAACAGGCTGCCGGATTGTGGTCAACTGCACATCTGAAAGAGCAGCGGCAGGAAAATCATCGAAACCAACAAACGCAACATCACTGGGAATGCATAACCCGGCTTCACGCACCGCGTGCATTGCACCTACAGCCATAAGGTCAGATGCCGCAAAAATCGCTTCAGGTTTTGCTGATAGCAGTTTTTTCATTGCGTAATAGCCGCCGCTTTCTGTAAAATCTCCTTCAATAATTAACGATTCGTCAATGCTGAATCCGCGTTCATTCAGAGCCTTAATGTAACCTGCTTTGCGGTCCAATCCTGCAGTACTATGTTCAGGACCGGTAATCGTCCCAATACGTTTATAGCCAATTCGGACTAAATGCGTAACGGCATTAAAGGCCGCATTGATGTTATCGATATCTACGTAACTAACATTGTTGGAGCGAAACGGGCGGCCAATCACTACTTGCGGCATATTAGCATCAACTAAATAACCAATGATCTGTTGATCGCCATAGTGGCCGGATTGAACAATCACTCCACCCAAAAGGTCTTTGCGAGTAACACTGGTAAAAATTTTCTTTTCGTCTTCTTTCGTATCAACCAAGAATAACGCCAAGGTGTAATTATATTGATTGCAAGCCTGCGCAATTCCCTTTGTTAGGTGAGAGCAATAAGGATCTGTAAAAAAAAAGGAGACACTATGCGGAATAACAAGGCCAAATATCGAAGAACGTTGCGAAGCCAGAGCACGGGCCGCTGCATGGGGACGAAAACCTGTACCTTCGATTACATCCTGAACGCGTTCCCTAACAGCTTTTCGTACATTAGGTTGATGGTTTAGGACGCGTGAAACGGTTGAACGAGAAACTCCTGCCTGTTGGGCAATATCTTCAAGAGTTAGGTCAGCCATCCACTTCTCCTGCGGTTTAGTAGCGCTCTCAAAAATGTTATAACAACTAAAGATGGTCCCACTACACTTATACAACTAAGCGCTTATTAGCATTAAGACTGGGAGCGCTCCTAGTTGGATAGTTATTATATTGTGGAGTATGTCACAAAATAGTGATTTTTGTCACAAATTAGCGGTGTTTTTCTTCCGAAATATTGAACAAGACTTAGAGAGTTTTTCTAATTAGCACCCTATCGAGGGCAAACATCTATGGGAAGAACGCCTAGTCAACAGTTCGGATGTTGTTTGGATAGAGATCCTCAGAATTATTGAAATGCAAAGATCGATTTACTAAGCTGCGCCTTTCTGGTTTAGATGGTTTTTTTACTAATGCGCTTTAACCAATCTATCTAAAAATCGCGATTTATTCGTCCTATCCTATGGCGCTGAGTTCAATACTACTTTCCAAATTCGATGACAGTTCATAGCTACGGTACATCTAGTTCAACTTATCAATACAGGAAATTAATCTTAATCGGCAAAACTTATGGTAAAAATTTAGCAATGAACAATCAATTCTCTTAGAGAAATGAAATTTATTAATAGATCTTAGATGGCGAACCTGTTATCTCACCTTACATTTCTTTATGGGGCTGAAAAAGCTCCGGAATTGCTCAAGCGCGTTCAAGAAATCACGACGGGTTATCGGGCGCGAATCAACACACAAGAATACAGACTGACAGAACGGGATTCGATCCTGATCACGTATGCCGATCAGGTACAGGCTCCGGATGAAAAGCCTCTGCGGACCTTAACCACTTTTTGCAAACGACATCTTAGCGGCGTTACAAACGGAATCCACATCCTGCCATTCTACCCATCGAGTTCGGACGATGGATTCTCGGTGGTAGATTATCGAGAAGTAGATTCAAGCTTGGGAAGTTGGGAAGATATTTCTTCTTTACAAAATGATTTTCGACTAATGTTCGATGGCGTGATTAATCATATTTCATCGCAGAGCGAATGGTTCAAGGCATTCTTGCGCGATGATCCGCATTACCGCGATTATTTTATTACCGTGGAAGGATCTCCCGATCTTTCGAAAGTAGTCCGTCCGCGTACATTACCTTTACTGACCACGTTCAAGACTTCATCCGGCGAAAAGCGCGTATGGACGACATTCAGTGATGATCAGATTGATTTGAATTATAAAAATCCTGAAGTCTTATTTGAAATACTCGATATTCTGCTAATGTATATTGAACGCGGCGCGACTTTCATTCGTCTCGATGCGATCGCTTATTTATGGAAAGAGATCGGCACAACTTGTATTCACTTGCCGCAAACGCATTACGTGATTCAATTTCTGCGCGCCGCGTTGAACGAAGTTGCTCCCCATGTTCAACTGATCACTGAAACCAATGTGCCTCACACCGATAATATTTCATATTTTGGAAATGGAACGAACGAAGCACAACTTATTTACAACTTCGCCTTGCCGCCGCTGATCTTGCACACTTTCCATACAAGCGATTCACGCGTGCTTTCCAATTGGGCAAAGACATTGACACTGCCATCCAATCAAACGACCTTCTTCAATTTCCTTGCTTCCCATGACGGCATTGGAATAAACCCTGTGCGCGGAATCCTATCAGAACATGAAATTGATTCTCTTGTAAGCAAAACTCTTGAATATGGCGGACTTATCTCTTATAAACAAAATGCGGACGGTTCGCAAAGTGCTTACGAAATGAACATCAATTATTTCGACGCGCTCTCAAATCCAAATGCGAATGAATCGTTAGCCTTGCAAGTGGATCGTTTTATGGCGTCGCAAGCCGTCATGCTGTCGCTCATCGGCGTGCCCGGAATTTATTTCCATAGTTTGTTCGGCTCGCGCGGATGGGTTGAGGGCAGAAAACAAACTGGTCATAAACGCACGATCAACCGCCAGAAATGTCAACTGAATATATTACAATCTGAGCTTGCCGATGAAAATTCCTTGCGCTCAAAAGTCTTCAGGTGCTATCGCCAATTGCTTTTAGCAAGAAATAATACATCAGCGTTTCATCCACATGGCGAACAAAAAATATTAGATGTTCATCCATCGGTGTTTGCAGTTGAACGTATTTCGCCCGATGGAAAATCACGAGCACTGTGTTTGCATAATGTTAGTATGAAGCCGGTCACTTTCTCAACCAACTACAAATCGGCATCAGACCTTTTCACAGGTCAACCTTTACAAGTTTTGAATGTTACACTTAAACCTTATCAAGTCTTATGGGTAAGCCTATGACACTTTCTCCACACAACATCGGTTTTATTTCAACCCGTTTCGCGGGAACAGATGGCGTCTCGCTTGAAACGCAAAAATGGGCAACTGTCTTGGAGCGCCTCGGCCACCAGTGTTTTTATTTTGCAGGAAAGTGCGATCGGCCCGCTGACCACTCTCAGGTCGTGCCTGAAGCGTTTTACCGTCATCCCGAAATTGACAAGATTAATCAACAAGCATATTCAGGCAGTTGGTCGATCACAAAAGAAGCGCGCGAATCTCATCCTGAGATAGCGGAATTACACAAGGATTTTTTCTCCGTGTATGTGCGCCCTCCGCAGATGACGCGCCGCGTCAATGAATTGAAAGAATACTTTAAGGAGGAACTATACAAATTTGCCCGTCGCTTTGATTTGGAAGTTCTCATTGTTGAAAACGCTGTGACGATTCCTCTCAACCTGCCGCTCGGTCTTGCCATCACTGAATTCATCGCCGAGACAGGCTATCCCACCATAGCACATCATCATGATTTTTATTGGGAGCGTCAGCGTTTTCAAGTCAACTGCGTGAGTGATTATCTTGCCACTGCCTTTCCGCCGCATCTGCCATCCATTCGACATGTGGTCATCAATTCGATCCAAGCCCAGCAGATCGCTTCGCGTCACGGCTTGACCTCGCGCGTGATTCCCAATGTAATGGATTTCGACTCCCCTCTGCCTGCTGCTCCTGATTCCTACACCCAAAGCGTGCGGGCGGATTTCAGTATTGAACAAGACGAATATTTTTTCCTGCAACCCACGCGCGTCATCCAGCGCAAGGGCATTGAACATGCCGTGGAACTTGTCCGCCGCCTTGACCTGCCTGCAAAACTTATCATCTCGCATGCTTCAGATGATGAAGGCACAGATTACGAACAGCGCCTGCGCGAGTATGCTCATTTATTGAATGTCACCGTCCGCTTTGAATCGGATCAGGTGCAGGATGAACGCGGAGTGACTAAAGATGGCAAAAAGATTTATACGCTTGGCGATGTTTATCCGTATGCTGATCTTGTCACATATCCATCCAGCATTGAAGGGTTTGGCAACGCCTTTTTAGAAGCCGTGTATTATCGCCGCCCAATTCTGGTGAACAACTATTCGATTTATGAAGTGGATATCAAACCTAAAGGCTTTCAAACAATTTGGTTCGACGGGTTCATCAGTTCAGAAACATTAAAAAAAGTCCGGGAGGTTTTATTAAATCCTTTGGAAGTGCAGGAATGGGCGGAGATAAATTATCAACTGGCAAAACGATACTTCTCATTCACCGTTTTGGAACACCGTTTGCAATCCGTTCTTGCTGATTGCTTGGGACAACAAATATGAAGGTTGCCATACTTCATTATTCCGTGCCTCCAATTGTCGGCGGCGTGGAAAGCGTCATCACTCACCATGCACGGCTGATGTTTGCAGATGGATATTCCGTCCGCTTAATCGCGGGGCGCGGCGAATCGTTGAATGAACAAATTCCATTGACCATCCTGCCTCTCGCAGATTCGCGTCACGCCCGCGTGACAGAAATAAAAAAGGAATTGGATCGCGGCGAAGCCACTGCAAACTTCGAGTCGCTGCGCGATGAACTCATTGAGCAATTACGAAACACTTTATCCGGCGTCGATATTTTGATTGCACATAATGTCTGTTCGTTGAACAAGAATCTGGCGCTCACTGCCGCACTTTATCAACTGCATGTTTCAAAAAAATTACCGCGCTTGCTCCTTTGGCATCACGACCTGGCCTGGACAACGCCGCGCTATCAACCTGAATTGCACGATGGCTATCCTTGGGATTTGTTACGCACCAGTTGGGGCAACATCACGCATGTGGTTGTTTCAAAGCAACGCAGGACAGAACTCGCAGACTTAATGAAAATTGAGCCTGCTTTAATTCATATCATTCCCAACGGCGTGGACGCGGCTCGCTTTTATAAACTTGAATCGCAAACTCAAGCCTTGCTTGAACAAACCCATTTGTTGGATGCCGCGCCAATTCTACTTTTACCCGTCCGCATCACACCGCGCAAGAATATCGAATTAGCCTTGCGTGTTCTGGCTGAATTGCAAAATCGATTTCCCAATGCCGCGCTTTTGGTGACAGGTCCATTGGGTCCACATAATGTTAATAATATCGAATACTTTGAATCGCTCTTAACTCTACGCTCCCAATTAGGTTTAGAAGGTTCGGTTCATTTCCTCGCCGAACTTGTGGATTCCTATTTACCTCACGAAGTCGTCGCTGATTTTTATCGCGTTGCCGATGCGCTGTTCTTTCCCAGCCGCGAAGAGGGCTTTGGAATTCCTCTGATTGAAGCGGCCTTCAGTCATGTACCTGCATTTTGCGCGGATATTCCCCCGCTGCGCGAGCTGGGATTGGCCGACGCAACATTCTTTTCGCCTGATGAAGACCCCGCAAAGGTCGCCAACATGCTCACGGAATATTTTCAATCTTCATTCATCGCGCGCCTATCAATGCGCGCACGTTCGTCGTTTCGCTGGGAAGCGATCTATCGTCAGCATATCGCACCTTTGTTAGAGAAAGGATAGACCGATGCAAAAGCATTCTGAATTTATCCCCATCCACACCATTCTGATTCCCTTCGTGCATGAAGGCCCGGGTGTATTGGCGCTTGAAGCCGCTCGCCACTTCGATGCAAAAATTATTCTTGTTGGTATCGTGATTGTTCCGCCGGATGAATCTTTAAGCGTCGGCGTGGTTGCCGCGCGCGCGTTGCGAAAAAAATTACGGCTTTATGGAAAGGATGAACGAGTTACGACCAGATACCAAATCATCGTTTCCCATCAACCATGGCATGATCTCTCCATCCTTTTGCAGAAGGAAAAACCTGACTTGCTCTGTTTGGAATGGGATTCTCATTTCACCGCCTTTGGCGTGACAACCAACGATGTGCTCACCCGTCCGCCATGCGACGTGGCCTTGGTGCGCGGAAAACTGCGGAATAAGCCGAAGCGGGTTCTCGTTCCAGTGAGAGGCGGTCCTCATGCCGAGCTGTCATTACGTGTGGGTTTGGGTATGCAGCCGAAAGAACTCATAGCACTCCATCTTCGCGGCTCGGACGACCCGGAAGCGGGAAGCGACGCACCTTTTAAGGGACTCGACCGCGTGCTAAAACAAATGCCCGATATACAGAAAAAATTTGAGGTCACGGATGATGCGGCAAAATTAATTTTGAAAAAAGCAAAACAGGCGGATGTCATTGTTTTGGGGACGACCATTCAGCCCGTGACAAGTTCCGTTTCGCTGGGACCATTTGCGGATCGTATCTTGAACGAAGCCTCGTGCGCGGTGATCGCGGTCAAAAGCGGAAAGCCTTTACCGCAAGCGGTTTACGATGAAAGCGCGGGCGTGCAAGCCATTTCGATTCTGGTAGATAAATGGTTTGCGGAGAATACATTTCATGCAGATGAATTCAAATTATTAGATGAACTGGTTGAATTAAAACGCAAACAAAACTTGACCATCAGCTTGGCTTTACCCGCGCTGAACGAGGAAGAGACAGTGGGTAAAGTGATCAGTATGATGAAAAGGGAATTGATGGGAGTCGCGCCGTTATTGGATGAGATCGTATTGATCGATTCCGACTCAACGGATCGCACGCGCGAGATCGCAAAGAAGGAGGGTTTATCGGTTTACATCCACCAGCTTTTGCTCGAACGGCTGGGTGCGCGCCGCGGCAAAGGTGAAGCGTTATGGAAAAGTCTGCTTGTGACGCGCGGCGATATTATTGTGTGGGTTGATACAGACATCGTGAATATCCACCCGCGCTTTGTGTATGGCATCATCGGTCCGCTGTTATTGAACCCACAGATACAATTTGTAAAAGGTTTTTATCGCAGACCCTTGAAGGTCGACGGAAAAATGCAAGCGGGCGGCGGCGGACGCGTAACCGAATTAACTGCGCGTCCGTTGTTAAACCTTTTTTATCCCGAACTCTCCGGTGTGGTCCAACCGCTCGCAGGCGAATATGCAGGCCGGCGCGAAGCGTTAGAACGTGTGCCGTTCTTTTCAGGTTACGGCGTCGAGACTGGTTTATTGATCGATATTTATGAACGGTATGGTTTGAATGCCATCGCTCAGGTTGACTTGCTGGAACGCATTCATCACAATCAGCATTTGGAAGCCTTGAGCAAAATGTCATTTGCGATCATTCAAACCATCTTCCGCAAACTGGAGAGCCGCTTGGGAAGCGCGGTGTTGGAAGATGTGAACCGATCCATGAAATTGATTCGTTATAACAGCCAAGGATATTTTCTCGACGTCGAGGAGATCGCGGAAAAAGAACGTCCGCCGATGATTGAGGTAGAGGAATATCGGGCCCGTTTCAAAGGTCGAGAATCCATGGCTAATCATAAGGATTAATCTATCATATCAAACGGAAAGATTATTTATACTAATGATTTTGAGAACAGATAAACGAGAATGCCATCCGGTCAGATGGCATTCGTAATTCAACAACAGTTCATAGGACTTGTAATGTTCGATTTATAGTCTGCGAAATACCCGCAAGATTAATAGTAAAACAACCGCTCCTACAAATGCTTGGATCACATCGCCGACAAAGCCAGATCCAACATTGATGTGGAATTGATTGAATAACCATCCCCCAATCAAGGCACCAAGGATTCCGACAATGATCGCACCAATTAATCCCGACCGCAAACCGCCGACTAACCACTCCGCTAGAATTCCAGCGATGCCTCCAATCACAATCCAGATGACAACTTGTTCGATAGACATGGGATGCCTTCCTTTTATTTTTATATTCCAATAAAGTTTAATCTTGTCACTAATAAGGTTGCAATCTTGCTATTTAAGTTTCATATATCCTCTTTGGGTATTGGCCTTGTACTGGCCAGGAAATGTCATGCAGAAATCAATGACAGTTCTGACAGGCCGCCTTTGATTTTGTTACGACCTTTTTATGTTTAGATTGGTCACCAGTTCAAGCCAGATCTTTTGCATGGATTGCAGAAACGCTCCTCCAGCGGAAACAAATTGCTGCCATGCAGTTGCGAACGGTTTGGTTGTAATTCTGGATACCGTCTTTTGACCAATCTGCGCTTGAGCTTTCGTTCGCATTGTCCAAGCATTGATAGAAGTGGAAAAGTTGGTTTCGAGCCTTTCAAAGAATGTCTTTGTGGTATTCCAGTTCTGAACCACTTTTCCATGCGCCTGTGGATTGAAGCCAAGCCACAAACCAAGCGCAAGCCCCAACAACAACAATAAACCAGTCGACTTTAACATCGTACCTCCAAAGCTATTTGACGAGGTCTTTGCATAAGGCCTCTGCAAAAATGACGAATCAAATTTGTTTACTTAAGCTTCACGCGTCCACTTTGGGCTGGATTGTTGGCTTGGCCCGCGAATCTTATTCGGCCCTTTTTGTTTCCACGATTTGTCGAGCGTTTTACCAAATTGACAAGCATAGGCACTGCCAACAAAACCAGCAAAACGATTAGTATGCCGCCAAACAACATCCAATTCTGACTCGCCACTTCAGGCAAAACACCACCAGGGTTATATTGCGATTGTGTTACGACTGCGCTGCCATTCAGACTCACAGACAAATTGCGATTCACGCCATCCCGCAGAGTCGAAGGCGATATATAAGTCAAAGCGTATTCGTTCTGCAAAGCATTTCCATATTGCTGAAATATCGATGCAAGTTGGGATGGATTCGGTTCGTAGGTATAGATTCCTCCAGCTTGTTGAGCGAGAGACTTTAGACTAGTCTCATCTATTCCTTGCAGGCTTTTGACATCTTGAGGATTGCCTAAACCAATTGTGGAAATCGTCAAACCACCAGAGCCAATCGCTTTGACCGCAGCCTCTTCATTATTTTTGCTTCGATTGTCCATTCCATCAGTCAAGAGGACAATTGCTTTACGGCCGCTTACATTTGCC
This sequence comes from Anaerolineales bacterium, assembly GCA_049578465.1. Taxonomy (GTDB): domain Bacteria; phylum Chloroflexota; class Anaerolineae; order Anaerolineales; family Villigracilaceae; genus Fen-1038. The sequence continues at coordinate 1,422 of JBAUMB010000303.1, read as the reverse complement.
AATAATTGTTCGGCATTTATTAGTGCGTCGAACATTGCGGTATCAGTGCCGGGTTGAAGTAAGTCAATTGCATTGGTTAAAGCTTGATGATCTGTCGTAATCGCCTGGACGACGCTCACATGCGTATCAAACGCAACTACACCAGCTTGATCGCCGGGACGCATTTGATTCACATAAGCATCAGCGGCCGCCTTCGCTTGAGTCAGTTTATTCGCAGTCGCCATGCTGCCGGATATATCTATCACAAGCAACGTTGTCAATTGACCGGGCCCCTTTGTTGTTTGACCGTTGGCACTCGTCGCGCTGGAAGTCGTTTTCATCAAATGGCCGTTTTCAGAAATCTGAATGGCGTTGGGATCAACACCTACCGGCTGACCATTGGCATCTGTCACGGAAACGTAAACTGTGACTTGAGGAAACTTCGAGTTGTCGACTTGGGTGATACGGATTTGCGGTACAGGCGTCGGCGTTTGGGCAGAGACTCCAGGTGTGATCCAAACCATCAGCACAAGCAGCAGGCTAAGGGTCAGAATGAAGCGGTAAATTTTTCGCATGGTTACCTCTTTTCGTGATAGACCATCTCGGTATTGCCCATGCGAATCTTTTGTCCATTGACCAGCCGGGCAAGTTCGATCTTTTTGTTATTGATAAAGGTTCCCGAGAGGCTCATATCTTTAACGCTAAATTGTTTACCATCGCCGGTCAGCATGGCATGTTGCGGTGCGATGTCTGGATCCGGCAAAACAATTTCCGATTTCAATGCCGAACTGCCAATGGCAATCGCCGGCCCGCCAGCATGCAGAAACTTATCGAGAATGAACTCAGTGCCTTTGAGCTTGCCAGAAGTTACTTCAAGCCAAGCACGTGATAACAGCACAACGATCAGAGAGATAAACGCTCCAACGGATGCACCAAGCAACACTAATCCGGAAGCTTTACCGATAAGCGGGTCTTTGAGAAAATTATGAACCGCTTCGAGTAAGACTCCGCCGAGTGCACCGCCGATGAATCCACCAAGCATTCCTTTCCAAACCTGACTCTTGCCGACTACACCTTCAGCTAAACCGATCAACAGGCCGAATACACCCCATCCCAGCGCTCGCCCAATGTAACCTGCGCCCGCAGACTGAAACAGGAATTCGCTGAGCGGAAGGCCAATGGCAACAGCTACCAAACCCAGCAAACCACTGATCACTCCAGCTTTTATCGCTTGGACGATATTGCGCGTCATCAAACCTTCGGTGATTCCGATAAAGAGGCCAATACATAAGCCAACCAACGCACCGACCACGGCTTCGCTCATATACAAGTTGGATGTAAATGAAAGACCAAGCATATCACTCACTTGCCAACCAATGAGTCCGCCAATCGCGCCAAGCACCGCATAGAAATACGTTCGCATTCGTCTACTCATTTTTAGCT
>JBAUMB010000302.1:0-8333 GCA_049578465.1 Anaerolineales bacterium | reverse complement strand
AGCCAAGAAATCTGAAATGGCTTTCGAAAAACAATTGGAAGCGTTTCGTGAAATTACAGAAGGAATAGGAAACATCAGGCGTATAAGCGCCCTCTATTCCAATAGAAGAAACAAGGAATCTATTAATAAGTATTTTGCAGAGCTATATAAGGCACATGAAGATTTTTATGCTTCATTCCAACGACAAAGAGTTTACCTACCTCCAGATATAGCAGAACATACAATAAATTATGGGGCGCATGTGTTTCAATTCTTCTCTAAGAAAGATTACAGGAAACAAGACAAGTATTATGATGAGTTGGTAAAAAAAGGTGAGGGCATTATCACAAGAATGCAAGCGGCTATAGGATATAAACATTAACCTTTGCAAATAGAATAACACTATGAATCTCATCTGTTCTTTTCCGTTATAATTCCGCTCAACCAACCTACGGAGAGAGTCCATGCCCAAGCAGAAGGGTTCTGTTGCATTACCTTTAGAAACCGAAGAGATCATCAAAGATTATCGTCTCGCCTACCAATCGCGGCAGGCGAGTCTGATTGGTCGGCGCGAAGTATTGAGCGGCAAAGCCAAGTTCGGAATCTTCGGCGATGGAAAAGAACTTGCCAACCTCGCGATTGCGCGCGCATTCCGCAAAGGTGACTGGCGCTCCGGTTATTATCGCGATCAAACCTGGATGTTCATGTTAGGCGTGATGAGCATTCAGGAATTTTTTGCCCAGCTTTACGCGCATGCCGATCTCGAGGCCGATTCAAATTCAGCGGGGCGCATGATGAATGCACATTTTGCGTCGCGTTATATCAAACCCAATGGTGCGTGGAAAAATCAAACTGAAATGATTAACACCGCGGCGGATGTCTCACCGACGGCCGCACAAATGCCGCGCGCCGTTGGTTTAGCTTATGCGTCAGTGGTTTATCGCAAACTTGATAAACTAAAACAATTCAAAGAGTTCTCACGTGACGGCAATGAAGTTACGTTTGCATCGATTGGCAACGCCTCCACGGCCGAGGGCATATTTTGGGAATCGCTGAATGCCATCGGCGTTCTGCAAGCTCCCGCAGTCATCACGGTTTACGATGACGGCTACGGCATCTCCGTTCCGAATCAATTTCAAATGGTCAAAGAAAATATTTTCGCGATTCTGCAAGGCTTTCAACGCGAACCGTGTCTCGAAGAAGATTGCGAGCGTGGCTATGATCTTTATCAAGTGCGCGGCTGGGATTATCCTGCGCTGATCGAAACTTATCAAAACGCAGCCGAGATCACGCGCAAATATCACATCCCGCAGATGGTGCATATCGTTGATCTGACTCAACCCCAGGGACATTCGACATCGGGTAGTCAGGAACGTTATAAATCTCCGGAGCGACTCAAATGGGAAGAAGAATTTGATTGCATCCGTAAGATGCGCGCCTGGATGATCGAGAACCGCATCATCTCGGAATCGGAGCTGGCCGCCGTTGAAAAAGAAGATTATGAAACTGTGGAAGGAATCCGCAAAACCGCCTGGGAAGCGTATCTCAACCCGATCATCGAAGAACGCACACAAGTGCTGGACATGCTCGATGAGATCGCAGGTAGTTCGCGCTACGCGTCCGAGTTGAATAATATCAAAGAACGGCTGTCCGCCCTCCCGTCGCCGTTGAGACGTGATATTCATTCCGCCGCGCATGAAGCTTTGCGCGTCCTGCGCGATGAAGAGAATCCATCGAAGCAAATTTTAGTCGGATGGAAGAATGAACAGGATGCGATCAATCTTGAACGGTATGGTTCGCACCTTCACAGCGGCAGCGCGTTGAAGGTTGAAGAAGTCAAGCCCGTTTATTCGGCGGACTCGCCGACGATGTTTGGCTTCGAGGTCATCAACGCTGCGTTCGATTCGATTCTGGCGCGCGACCCGCGCGTGATCGCGTTTGGCGAAGATGTAGGTTTGCTTGGCGACGTAAATCAGGGCTTCAAAGGGATGCAGGAAAAATATGGCGCGCTGCGGGTGACCGATACCGGCATCCGTGAAGCGACGATTTTGGGACAGGCGATTGGCATGGCGATGCGCGGGCTGAGACCAATTTGCGAAATCCAATATCTCGATTATTTGTTGTACGCGTTACAAATCATGTCCGATGACTTGGCGACTCTGCATTGGCGCAGCGTGGGCGGACAATCCGCACCGGTCATCGTGCGCACGCGCGGACATCGACTCGAAGGTGTGTGGCATTCAGGTTCATTAATGTCGGGCATTACGAATCTAGTGCGCGGTATCAATATTTTGGTACCGCGCGATATGACGCGCGCAGCAGGTTTCTATAATACATTATTGAAATGCGATGAACCCGCGCTGATCGTTGAAGTGTTGAACGGTTATCGCATCAAAGAAAAATTGCCGGATAACATCAGCGAGATGACCGTTCCGTTTGGTGTGCCTGAGATTATTCGAGAAGGAAAAGATGTCACCATCGCAACATACGGCGCGTGCTGTCGCATCGCAATGGATGCGGCGGAAAAATTATCGAAGGTTGGTATCGAAGTCGAAGTCATTGATGTTCAGTCGCTTCTGCCGTTTGATATTGACAGCAAGATTGTAGAGTCGCTGAAGAAAACAAATCATATTATCTTTTTGGATGAAGATGTGCCCGGTGGAACATCCGCGTATATGCTGCGGGAAGTCATTGAGAAACAAGGCGGATATTATTATCTCGATTCGGAGCCGCGCACGTTAAGCGGAACCGATCACCGCCCCGCATATGGTTCGGATGGAGATTATTGGTCTAAGCCAAATACAGAAACGATATTTGATGCGGTTTATGAAATGATGAACGAAGTTGATCCGAGTCAATATCCAAAGATTCTTTAAACACAAAGGATTTAACCGCGAAGATCGCAAAGCACGCAAAGTCTAATTTTTTGGCGGTCGTGGCGTGCTTAGCGGTTCGATTAAGGAGAAATCATGGCGACAAAAGTTTTAGTTCCATTGCTCGGCGAAGGTGTAGAAGAAGTTACCGTGATCAAATGGCTCAAGCAAGAAGGCGACTCTATCAAAGAGTTGGAGCCGCTGCTTGAAGTTAACACCGATAAAGTGGATACGGAAATTCCCGCACCTGCCTCGGGGACGCTGTTGAAGATCATGGCACAGGAAGGTGTACCCGCGAAAGTCGGCGCGATCTTGGCATTCATCGGAAAACCGGGAGAATCGTTTGACAGTGGACAGTTGTCAGTTATCGGTGATAAATCTGAAAAAATAATTTCTCAATCCACAGTGAATCAAAATCAATCTGTGACTGCCAACCAACAACTATCAACCATCAACTATGAAATCGGATTCATTTCTCCTGTCGTTGCGAAGATCGCCGCCGAACACGGAGTGAATTTATCACAAGTGCAAGGCACGGGATTAGCCGGGCGCATTACTAAAAACGACGTAATGGCTTTTATCGAGAATCAAAAATCAGGAGTCGTCGCGCCCACCCCAAAATTTTCAGATGTCCAACCGGTCGTTGGCGATCAACTTATCAAACACACTATTATCCGAAAACAAATTGCAGAACACATGGTGATGTCTAAGCACACTTCGCCGCATGTGTTGACCGTTATGGAAGCGGACATGAGCAAAATCATCGCTCATCAAAATGCGAACAAAGACATCTTCGCCCGCGATGGAGTCAATCTCACATTCACCGCGTATTTCATAATGGCAATCGTCGCTGGGCTGAAAGCCTTTCCAATGGCTAACTCCTCGTGGACAGAAGAAGGTGTTCTCGTACACAAAGCAATTAACATTGGCATGGCAACTTCGCTCGGTGAGGAAGGACTGATTGTCCCAGTCATCAAGAACGCCGACAATCTTTCTTTATTAGCAATGGCGCGCGCTGTCAACGATCTAGCTAGTCGCGCCCGCGGTAAGAAACTTCAACCCGATGAAGTCAAAGGCGGGACATTCACGCTGACCAATCACGGCGTGAGCAAATCGTTGTTTGCGTTCCCAGTCATCAACCAGCCTCAATGTGGAATCCTCGGCGTCGGTGCGATGCAGAAGCGTGTCGTTGTGATCCCCGCTGATAGCGGGACAGGTAACGATGCGATTGCGATCCGACCGATGATTTATTTATCATTCGTCTTCGATCATCGCATCCTCGACGGCGCGTCTGCAGATTGGTTCCTCATGAAAATCAAAGAGACACTGGAAAACTGGATTTAAACAAAGCGGATGTAATCCTCCATATTATTTGATAAAATACTTTCTGCATCATGAAAAAAGCCTACTTCATTTTGATTGTTTTCTTTCTGGTCGTTATACTGGCTATGCCTCGTTTTGTGGGGTTGGACAAATTTGTATCGCTAGACGAACCGTTTTGGGTCCGCAATGGAGCTAATTTCTATTATGCACTGAGCCAGCATCAGTTTGAAAACACGATCTATGAATATCATCCCGGCATTACAACAATGTGGGTGGTGAGCCTAGGCTTGTTGGCGTATTTCCCAAATTACGGCGCCCTTCAAGAAGGATATTTGCCTAAAAAACAGTTTGATGAATTTCTAGCCCAAAACGGCAAGACTGAATTAGGTCTGTTCCTCTATAGTCGCCTTGTTCAGAGTATCTTGATTGTTCTACTTTTACTAACGATATTTTTTCTGTTGCGCTCCCTTTTCGGAAACCGAACCGCCTTTTTCACAACTGCATTAGTGTCCTTATCTCCTTTCTTTTTAGGAAATTCTCGCCTGCTTAATCATGAAGCGATCATGGGGCTCTTTATCCTGATCTCGATCTTAGGTTTGACAATTTATTTATTTAAGAAAGGAAATATATTCCTCTTAATACTCTCGGCGCTTGCTGGAGCGCTGGCACAACTTACTAAATCTACTGGTTTTTTATTATTTCCTATTGTTGGATTGATCGTGGTTTCTTATCTTATCGAATCACGAAAAGATTTTTCCTCGAAGATTATTTTAGATACACTAAAAACATTATGCATCTGGGCAGCAGTTTTAGTTGCGGCTTACTTTTTATTCTGGCCCGGAATGTGGGTTGCGCCGGGTCAGATGCTTGATCAGGTGTATGGTAATGCCTTGAGTTATGGCCTGGAAGGCTCCAGAATTTCTGTATCCGGCGGGCTAACACCCAGCCAGTTCTCAGTGAATTCCCAATCAGAGGTGCTGGGGCGAATAGGAAATTTCATAATGCAGATGCTCTGGCACACCACTCCTCTTAGTTGGATTGGTTTTGTTCTAGGAATTTCATTCATCTTTATCCGCCAAAAAAAGTCGGTCAAGCAGATCTATCAGTGGATGATTCTTTATTTCATCGTTTTAGCTGTTCTCTTCATTCTATTATTCAGCATTGCCCGCGGCAGGGATTCTGCTCATTATATTCTTACCAGTTATCTGTGCGTGGATATGATCGCGGGATTAGGTATGTCTGCTTTGCTTGAGCAGATATCAGATAAGTGGTTCGAAAAAAAACGGGGAGCGGTTAGTGCAGGGATAGTCGTTGCTTTATTAGCTGTCCAAGCGATTTTCATTATAGGCTCCTTTCCATATTACTACACCTACTTGAATCCCTTGATGGAAATCGCTCCGGCTTCCGCGAAGAATGTCATTTATGCAGATCCCAGCTACGGTGAAGGTTTGGAGTCGGCGGCGGAGTACCTTTCAGAAAAGCCTGATGCCGATACAATGACCGTGATGTCCTATGGCGGATACGGTTGTTTCTCGTTCTTTTTTCCCGGCACTACGCTTGTAATAAATGACGTATCCGTGGTTCATCCCAGTCCTGCAATCATTAAATATCTGCGCGCCTCTAGCTATGTCGTTTTAGATCATCGCTTCCAGCAAGCCTACAATGATTTGGCAGGCTTTGAAGGGATCACCCCAGAGAAGATTATCTGGATCAACGGCGTCGAATATTTTGACATTTACCGCGCGACAGATCTTCTTGAACGTATAAACGCCAATTTAACTAGTCAATGATCGTCTATTATTAATGAACAATAATAAAAATAATTTAACACAACGTTTAACTAAAAACACACACCGAAGCGCACGTGTCACTCACTGCGATATCAAGGAGAATAAATGAAAGAAGAAAATGTTGATCACGCACAGGTAATGGTCCCACCGCCGTTGGTCTTTCTCGGATACTTAATCGGCGCATTGATATTGAATTGGATTGTGCCCTTCCCCGCTCCATGGACATTGGTCTTGCGCGTCATTGGCGGGCTAGCCGTGATTGCAGGAATCTTACTTGTCGTTTCCGCTTTCACTCAGATGAGAAGAGCGCATACACCAGTAGACCCGCGTCAGCCGGTCACCGCATTTGTTGCCGACGGACCTTATCGCTTCACACGCAACCCGATCTATCTCGGATTCTTTTTGATCTATCTTGGATTTACATTGTTGGCTGGAACGCTCTGGGGTCTGATCGCCTCGCCGTTTCTGATTTGGACGATTACGCAAGAGGCCATCCGCGCCGAGGAAATTTATCTCACCGAAAAGTTCGGCGAACAATACAAGCAATATCGTGCGCGGGTGCGACAATGGATATAAACAAATCGACCATCCAATTGAAAGTCAACGATAAAAATGCGAGCGCCTATCTTGCTGAACCCAAAAACGGCGGACCTGGCATTTTAGTGTTGCCATCCTGGTGGGGACTCAAACCATTTTTCAAACAGGTCTGCGATCAACTTGCAGAACATGGATACACAGCACTTGCACTGGATTACTATAATGGTCGCGTTGGCAATACGATTGAGGAAACCCAAACGTTGCAGCAGGAAGTCGAGGGTGATCCTAGTGTTATGAGTACGATAGTCAAAGCGGCGAAAAATCATCTGGTGTCGCTCCGGCCAGGCAAGTCCATTGGAGTGTTGGGCTTTTCCATGGGCACGGATTGGGCAGTAATCACTGCGGCGAAAGAGCCGGATATTCTTGCGATGGTTTTATTTTACGGTGGCTACAGTGGCGTGGATTTCAGCACAATGAGATCGAAAGTGCTGGTTCATTACGCCGAGACAGACGAATGGTATTCTTTTGATCAAGCGAAAGATTTGGAACATAAAATGAAAGCCGCCGGTGTTGATGTGACGCTTCATCTCTACATCGGAGTCGCTCACTGGTTCATGGAATCGGATCGCCCCGAATACAATCCTGAGTCGGCGCAATTGGCTTGGCAACGGACGTTCGAGTTTCTGAAACGTAATCTGCAATAGATAAACGGATAGAAAGTAAAATTGAAAATAAAATCAAATGTCATTGCTTCGCACGCAATGACAACAAGGAGAAATCATGGCTGAAAATTTTGATGTGGTCGTCATCGGTGCGGGACCTGCGGGATATGTCGCCGCAATCCGCGCCGCGCAACTCAAACAAAAAGTTGCAATCGTTGATAAGCAATGGCTCGGCGGTGTATGCCTCAACGTTGGCTGCATTCCATCCAAGTCATTGTTAAAGAATGCCGACGTCGCTTACACATTGCGTGAGCGCGGCAAGGATTTTGGTTTTACATTCGATAATTTAAAGTTGGATTATTCGGTTGCGGTCAAACGCTCTCGGCAAAATTCAGATCGCTTGACCAAAGGTGTCGGCTTTTTGATGAAGAAGAATAACATCACGGTCTTCATGGGCGAAGCGCATCTGACCAAACCGACAATAGTCTCCGTCAAAGATAAAGATGGCAAGCTGACGGAGTTATCTGCTAAGAACATCATCGTTGCCACCGGCGCGGCCGCGGCTGTCCCCGGCGCGTGGAAAGTGGACGGCGAAAAAGTTGTCACGTATCTTGAAGCCATTTTGCAAGAAAAACTTCCAAAATCAGTGATCATTATCGGCTCGGGCGCGATCGGAGTCGAGTTTGCAACAGTTTGGAGTTCATACGGCGTGGATGTAACTATTGTGGAAATGCTGCCGCGTTTGGTCCCGCTTGAAGATGAAGAAGTCTCGAAAGAATTGGAAAAAGAATTCAAGAAGCGCGGTATCAAATGTTTGGTCGGGAATAAAGTTGAATCTGTTGAAGCCACAAAAACCGGCGTGAAGGTAACGGTATCCGCTGACGGCATGACAACGCCGCTGGAGGCTGCGCAGGCTTTGGTCGCGATCGGGTTCCGTCCCAATTCAAAGGGACTCGGACTCGAAGAGGTCGGTGTCAAGATCAGCGAGCGCGGCTTTGTCGAAATCAATGAAAAGATGCAGACGAATATTGCGAATATTTATGCCATCGGCGATGTAACCGGCAAGTTGATGCTGGCGCACGTCGGCTCGGCGATGGGAATTATCGCCGCGGAAAATATTGCGGGCGCTGAGACCATTACGCTTGATTATGAGATGATGCCGCGCTTCT
>JBAUMB010000301.1:0-16872 GCA_049578465.1 Anaerolineales bacterium | reverse complement strand
GCACCGCGCCGACCGCGTTTTGTAAAAAGGCTAATCTTTCGTACAACGATTTGTCTTTGACAATTGCAATTCCGCCAACCACATCCGAATGACCGCCGAGATATTTTGTCATCGAATGGACAACGATATCCGCGCCGAGTTCGAGCGGACGCTGATTGTATGGCGTCGCAAACGTATTATCTACAACCAGCAATGGATGATTGGAATGAGCATGAACGATTTCCGCAACTTCACGGATGTCGGTGATGCTCAGCAGGGGGTTGGTCGGGGTTTCGAGCCAAACCATTCGAGTGGACGGAGTCAAACTATCAGCCACAGATTCGGGATCGGTCGTGTCAACAAAATCAAAGTCAAGACCGAAGCGGCGCAACACTTTATCAAACAAACGGAATGTACCACCATAAACATCATTGCCCGCTAAAACATGATCGCCACTATTCATCAATCGCAGAACAGTATCGGTTGCGGCTAATCCCGAAGAAAAGGCAATTCCAAATTGTCCGCCTTCCAGCGCGGCGACACAATTTTCAAGCGCCAGCCGCGTCGGATTTTTTGTGCGCGCATATTCATATCCCTGCCGTGCGTTGCCCACGCCGTCTTGTGCGAACGTGGATGTTTGATAGATGGGCGTCATCACCGCGCCGTTGTTCGGATCGGGTTCTTGTCCCGCGTGAATGGTAAGGGTTTCGAATTTCATCTCGTCTCCTTTAGCGTTATACTTATTCCATTATAAACGAGGCGATATGACAAAAACTATTCTTTCTGTTCTTGCTCACCCTGATGACGAATCTTTTGGAATGGGCGGCACGCTGGCGCTGTATGCGCGTCAAGGTTACGATGTTTATTATGTCTGCGCGACGCGCGGCGAAGCAGGCACGGTTGATCCCGAATATATGAAAGGCTTTAAATCCATTGGCGAACTGCGCGAGGGTGAATTGCGTTGCGCGGCGGAACATCTTAGATTGAAAAATGTTTTCTTTTTGGATTATCGCGATTCGGGAATGCCGGGCATGGATGCAAATAAAGATCCCAACGCGCAGATCAATCATTCGATTGATGAAGTCGCGGGCAAGGTTGTTAAATATATTCGCGAGCTCAAACCGGATATTGTTTTAACGTTCGATCCGATTGGCGGATACCGTCATCCCGATCACATCCATATTCAACAAGCCACAGTTCTTGCCTTTGAAAAATCAGATGACGCTTCTTTCCACCCCGAAAGCGGATCGCCGTTTAAAGCGCGGGCTTTATACTTCCATGTTTTCCCTCATAAATTCCTGCGCTTCGTGACGCGTCTCATGCCGATTGTCGGCGTAAACCCGCGCAAGTTTGGTCGCAATAAAGATATTGATCTCAAGGCATTGGTCGAGTTTGATTTTCCAACTCATGTAAAAGTTAATATTACGCCTGTGTCACAAGTCAAAGCGGAGGCGGGAGCTTGTCACGCATCCCAAGGCGGGGTCCAGATGCGGCGCGGCTTGATGGGCGTCGCAACGCGCTTGATGGGTGAATACGAAAATTATATGCGCGCCTATCCGCCCGTTGATGGGAATCATCGTGTTGCAAAAGATTTATTCGATGGGATTTAAAACCTTGCTTAAATAGAAAATATGTTCTATAATTTAGTCATTGTTATCCAACTTTAGAAAAGGAGAATAAAATGACCAAAAGAAATATTGTTCACATCGAGATTCCGACGCGCAATCACGAAGAGTCCATCAAGTTTTACGAAGGACTTTTTGGATGGAAAACCGAACATTTTCCCGATATGAATTACACCACTTGGGAGGCAGACGAACATCCGGGTGGCGGTTTCAGCGCGGGCTCGAAACCGGGTGAAGTATTGATCCATGTCAACAGCGATGATATCGAAGCCGATTTGAAGAAAGCCAAATCTTTGGGCGCTACAATTGTCCGGGAGAAAAGTGAAATTCCGGAGGTCGGTTGGTGGGGAGTCTTCAAAGATCCAACCGGAAACGTGATCGCTCTCTTTACAAGCATGAATCCGCGTCCATAAATAAGTAACAATGGGCGACCCATTGGGTCGCCCATTGTCATTCTTTCAAAACTTGAAGTGAATGAATATCCGCCCGAAGTTTTTATCATCCTTTTCCACACGATGATATAACTTCTTGATGTGGCTTTGATTCAAAAATCGTAAAACTTTTTTCTTGAGTTGACCACTGCCTTTGCCCGGAATGATCTCCACTAATTCGATTTTCTTTTCAATGGCCTCTTCCACAATGCGATTCAATTCCGCCTCGATCTGATCGCCGCGATTATAAATCTCATGTAAATCGAGTTTAAGTTTTGCCATTATTTCTTTTTGTTTTGCTGAGGTAAAAAATCGAAGGGCGGACGTTGATTTAGTTTCATTACGCTTGCTCCCATTTCGCCCACATATAACGCGGAAATGGATGCGGTGTCGCATCCGAGCCGTTGAAAATTATCAAGCGGCAATCCGAGGTAATGTGCCACAGCCAGTTTGATCGGGTCAGCGTGAAAGACACAGGCGATGATATCCTGTGCCTTGTGCGCGGCGATGATTTTGTCCAGCGATGCAACAACCCGCGACTGGCATTGATAAAACGTTTCGCCTTCGGGAAATTGCGCGCGCGATGGTGCGTGCTGGACGACCTTCCAGTGCTTGGTCAATCGGAGCGCGGCGAGTGACCGTCCCTGCCATTTGCCGACATTCGTTTCTATTAATCCGATTTCTTGAATGACATTTAAACCACGCGCTACCGCAATTGGCATTGCAGTTTCCACCGCGCGTTCTAGCGGACTCGAATAGATTGCTTTGATGGGAACATCTTTGAGCGCCTCAGCTAATTCCTGCGCCTGTTTTTGTCCGCGTTCGTTGAGATGGACATCCGGCAAATGTCCTGCGAGTTTATGTTTTTTGGTGTAATCGTTTTCACCGTGACGAATTAATAGCAGTAAAGGCATGATAGATTCCTTGTATGGTGGGCAAGCATACAGGAAAACATGTATCCATGCAAGGGGAATTCTTATGACAATTTGTTATTAATGTGCTCAAAGTCGGATTGGTTGTAGGCAAGGTAAGTTATTATTATGTTATATTGGCATTCAATCTAAATTGATGAGGAGAATCAAAATGAAAAAATATTTGGTTGTTCTTCTTCAGGGACTTGGCGCCACAATCGGCTTTCTTGTCAGCCTGGTGATAGCAAACACAATCCTGCCATTGTCGCAGTTAATTACAGCAAAGACCCCATCAACAGGCTTTTTGTCATTACCCCTTGCCTTGCTCTTCAGTAGCATTGTCAACGCAGTCATCCTTGTGTGGGCGGCGCGTCGTTCTAGTTTTAGAGGCTTTGCAATGTTGGGACAATTATTTGTTCTTTCATTCGGTGTGCAGACCTTCCAAACGCAAATCGAAACGGGATATTTTATTTCTGCCTTTCCGTTATTACATGGCAACTTTGAAGTCTATCGCCTTATCTTACGCGGATTCGTCACATCTGCTGTTTTCGCGGCGCTGGTCACGCTGATTGTCGGCGGCTTTGGAAAAGCAATTCGTCCCGCGGCCAGCTTTACGGTCAATGCAGATCGGGCAGTTAAACAAAGTTCGTGGCTAGCTGTCATCTATTTCGTTCTCTACATGTTGTTCGGATATTACATTGCATGGCAATCGCAGGAACTTCGTTTGTTTTACGGTGGTCCCGCCCAACTCAATTCGTTTATAAATCAATGGTTGATTACGCTGATGGGTAAACCTGAGTTACCGGTTTTTCAATATTTCCGGGGTGTGATTTGGATCCTGTGTCTGATCCCGCTTTTCAAGGGATTCTCTGGTAAGAGGGTGGAACTGATCATCCTTTCAGCGCTCGCACTTGGACTTTTGCCGACTGCACAATTAGCACTTCCTAATCCGCTCATGCCTGCTGGAGTAAGTTATTTCCACTTTTGGGAAGTTACGATATCAACAGGAATCTTCGGCGCGTTGTGTGCGTGGTTTATTCCAATTCCCGAAAGCGAACAATGAATACAAAAAATTCAACCCGAATTTTCTTTGTTATTGAAACTTACTTTATTCTCCTCTTCATTTCCATAATTTTTTCTTCGCTCATATCAGGAATATTTTCCACCTTTGTAATTCCCAATGCTTTCCGTTGCGCCTCGCGCCACATTTCGAGACGTGCAACGACTTGTGCCTCATATCCTTCTTGTGATGGAGAATAGAAATAGGTCCCAAGCAATCGCTTCGGTAAATATTGTTGCGGAACAAAATGCCCTTCATGCTCATGCGGATAAACATAATCTTTACCGTGTCCCAATGCTTCGGCGTCGCGATTATTGTCCATCAAATGACGCGGCACCGAAATTTGACCTTCCTCTTCAATCCTTTGCATAGCTTTGAAATACGCCCCTGCGCTATTTGATTTCGGCGCGGTGGCAAGATAGAGAGTCGCTTCGACGATGGGATAAACGCCTTCAGGCAAACCAATGTAGTCAAAGGCTTGCGCCGCAGATGCAACCACAACGATTCCCATTGGGTCTGCTAAACCAATGTCTTCACCAGCCAAAATGATTAATCGTCTGATGATGAAGCGCGGATCTTCGCCCGCGTATAACATTTTTGCGAGCCAATATAACGCCGCGTCAGGATCGGAGCCGCGCACGGATTTAATGAATGCGCTGATTGTGTCGTAATGTGCATCGCCGTCTTTATCGTATAAAACAGCACGACGTTGAATTGATTCTTGTGCGACATCCAGCGTGATATGAATAACGCCATCTTTATTTGGCAATGTTGATTCAACCGCGAGCTCCAACGCGTTCAACGCATTACGCGCGTCGCCGCCAGCGACTTCAATTAAATGGATGCGCGCTTCAGGGTCGAGAGTGACGCGCTTGTCGCCGTAGCCACGCTCTTTATCCGCCAGCGCGCGATCAAGCAAAATTCCGGTCTCTTCCTGATTTAAACTCCGTAACTGAAAAACGCGCGAGCGCGAGATCAGCGCGCCGATCACTTCGAAATATGGATTCTCGGTGGTCGCGCCGATAAGCGTCACGGTTCCGTTCTCGACGTGGGGCAGGAGTGCGTCTTGTTGAGCTTTGTTCCAGCGATGCACTTCATCCACAAATAGTAGACTTGCTATGTTGTGAAGCCTGCGAAGCTCCAATGCTTCTTCGATAATTGCTTTCAATTCTGCTTTGCCGGCGAGGATAGCGGAGATGGTAAAGAAGTGACTCTTCGTTGTGTTCGCAATGACTTGCGCAAGAGTCGTCTTTCCCGTGCCGGGTGGACCCCACAAAATGATAGATGAGAAAAGTTTATCGGCTTCGATAGCGCGGCGGAGGAGTTTGCCTTCACCGACGATGTGTTCTTGCCCGATGTATTCATCCAGTGTGCGCGGTCGCATACGAGCGGCGAGTGGAGCTTCGGATTTCATGCGTTCCTGCATGGCGTGGTCGAAGAGATCAGGCATGAAATGATTATAGCATTACATCCACTTGAGATCGTTATGGCAAAATAGGTAAAATACCTATCAGGCTATTGGTGGCTGTTGGCAATATAAATATATTCTCCCGAAATGATTTAAAGATCCAATCAAGAAGAGAGCGACATCTTGGGGGAGTAGGTCATTGCCAAGGGATGTTTTTTAATAAAAAAAGAAGGCTGCTAAGGTTAGCAGTCTTCTTTAATTAGTTCCCCTTCGTAAGAATTTTTTGTTGGGAGAGTAAGTCCTTGAGGGTTGTAAAAACTTTCGATTTGGTGCTTACGAATAGAGACCTGCATTCGCGCTGGTCTCTTTTTGTTTAAGTCTTGAATGGTATTTGCTTTTGTGTCTGACTTAATTTTTGTGGACTTACATCATGCTGGCTTCATTTCTGGCTCGTCAGTACCACTTTATGGTTTGCTTTTTAAGTTGGGGGTAACAATCCGGCGTGAAATCCTTGACAAAATGATTTCCAATGTTATCATTATAACTGACTAGTCAGTCATTTATATCAAAAAGAGAAAACTGATGTCTCCCCGCCCAAATGTCAGCGACGAACGCAAAGCTCAAATCCTGAAGGCCGCCGAAAGCGTCTTCACTAAAAAGGGATTCGACGAAGCGCGGATGGATGATATTGCAGAAAAAACCGGACTCAGCAAGGGAACGCTTTACCTTTATTTTAAGAGCAAAGATGATCTGATCATTGCCATCCTGGATCGAATCTTTAAGCGCGAATTCAAGCAACTGGAAAACTTGACGAAGAGTGAGTCCAGTTCATCCGATGCGATCTGGAAACTGACCGATCTGGTCATCAAGGACATTGTAGATATTCTGCGTCTCATCCCAATTCTGTATGGATTTCTTGCACTGGCTTTTCGAAACAAGTATGTTCAACGTGCCTTAAAAGAATACGAAAATCGTTATTTAAATATTCTTATCCCGATTGTTCAACAGGGTATCGACTCGGGTGAATTTCGTCAAGTGGATGCAAGTGAAGTTGCCATTGCCGCTTTCGCCATCATAGAAGGGACGCTTTTATTGTGGGTCTACGATAAGAGCGTTATTGATCCTGAACGCCATATCCGCTCGGGGATGAAACTACTACTCGAAGGAGTTCAAACCAGACCATAGCGCGCTTTAGCGCTTTTTTAAAGATTGTTTCTGCATGGTTGCACGAGCTGAGTGAATGAACAAATTCGCGCAAAACAATTAGGAGTATTGACCATGAAACCAAATACCAATCTCGTGCCAGAACTTCAGGCGTTTGCCAAAAATATATGGGTCGTTGAAGGTCCAAAAGTCCGCGACATGGGCGTTATGTTTACCACT
Source organism: Anaerolineales bacterium (assembly GCA_049578465.1). Taxonomy (GTDB): domain Bacteria; phylum Chloroflexota; class Anaerolineae; order Anaerolineales; family Villigracilaceae; genus Fen-1038. The sequence continues at coordinate 10,075 of JBAUMB010000301.1, read as the reverse complement.
CGCATGACAATCGTAAAGCTTGCTAACGGTTCTATGTGGATCGAATCTCCAGTGCCCGTACCGTTTGAAACGCTCCACCACATCACAGAACTGGGACCGGTTAAATATCTTCTTGCGGCAACTCCGCGACACGTCTGGCGTCTCGAAAGATGGCATACGCTATTTCCCGAAGCGCAACTATGGACATCACGACCCACACCATTTACATTGAAGCAGGGATATCTACCATTCACCGATGTTCTCAAGGACGCGCCGTATCAAGATTGGGCTGATGACTTCGACCAACTTACTTTCAAAGGCAATCCTCTGCTCGATGAAGTCCTTTTCTTTCATAAGGAGTCCCACACCGTCATCCTCGATGATTTAATCCAAATTCATCCGACCGTGAAGGGAAAACCATTACGCAATGCACTGTTCAAAGTCGAGGGAGTTGCATCTCAGTATGGTGGCGTTGGACTCGACATGAGGCTGTCCTTCACAAATCGGAATCTTGCACGACGATCCCTCGAAAAGTTGCTTTCATGGGACTTCGACAAGTTAATCATCGCACATGGCGATTGTATCGAGAAAGATGCGAAGCCATTCGTGGAACGCGCCTTCCGATGGTTAACACGCTAATATCGGCAATCAATTTTCCACAGATGTTGTTAGAGATTTATCCCATTTAGATTCGTCGAGTGCTAATAAAAGCCGTTAAGAAATACTCTCTCTCAAGAAAATTATGAACAAGACTGTAATTGCTACTGCACCTCATGGTTTATTGCGCTTCGGTCTTCGGGTTCCGATTTGGCTATATCGTTTTCATATAGGCTGGTTATTAGGAAATCGCTTTCTTCTGCTAACACATATCGGAAGAAAAAGCGGACTCCCGCGCCAAACGGTCATCGAGGTGGTCAAACACGATGCGGACTCAGATCGCTTCTTTGTCGTTTCGGGATGGGGGAATCAATCCGATTGGTATCAGAATATTCACAAGAATCCAGATGTGATCATAAGTGTTGGTGCGAGAAAGTTACAAGTGCGCGCCGAAGATATTTCGCTGCCTGAAGCGGTTGATATCCTCGAAGAATATACACGCCGCTATCCGATGGCTTTCAAAGAGTTAACTCGATTGTTTCTCAAAGAACAATTAGAACCGGGTCGAGAAGCAAGTCAGCGTTTGGCAGAGATGATGCCAATGGTTGCTTTTCGTCCGCGTTGATAATTCTTTTTAAATACTGGAGGTCAGTATGTCGAAGAAACTATTATTGTTTGCGCCGGTAACTTTCGATCTTGCGGAAACGACGCGCATGATCGAAATCGCAAAAGGAATTATGCATCACGCGTTGGCGAGCAAGGTCTTTGATATTCAATTCATTTCAAACGGTGGCGACCTTGAACATTTAATCGAAGAAGAAGGCTTTCCACTAAAAAGACTGGAGCCGCGACTAACTCAAGAAAAGATAGAATTTATTGGTGCGGTGGATAAAGGGGAAACCTTTGCTCCGGCTTTTACTCAAAAAGAAATCATCCCAATGATCGAAAATGAAGTGGAATACCTGAAGCAATTGAAACCAACCGCCGTGGTCACTGGTTCCTATATGACCATTCCGGTTACCTGCCGGATCTTGAAACTTCCACTCGTGTGGGTCATCCAATCTACATGGCTGGCGGATTTCTTTGCAACGGGAGCCGGGATGACCGATAATATAAAACTCAAACCGATAAAGCAAATTGCTGATTGGTTTATTTTATTGTTTATAAATTTCTGGATACGCTATGGATTTCTCAGTCCTGTGAACCAAGCCGCCAAACATTTTGGAGTGGAAGGATATCCATCTATTTTTGATTATTGGCGTGGGGATATCACGATGGTTGCCGAACCTGCTGAATTCACGGGAGTGCAACTTCCCGCGAATTATTATTATACGGGACCGCTTATCGCTAGACAGAACTTTCCGATTCCGGATGTTGTTAAAAATATTCCGCATGATCAACCCATCATCTATTTTGCCATGGGTAGCTCAGGGACTCCCCAAATTATCGCCAATATTATCGAGAGCTTCGAGGAAAAGCCGTATTGTGTCATTGCTCCTGTAAAACAGCATCTCGATAAAGTTCCAAACGTAAAGATTCCCTCCAATGTGATTGTCACAGATTGGCTTCCGGCACAAGAAGTAAACAAGCTCGCAGATTTATCCTTGATCCACGGCGGAATCGGAACGGTGATGACCGCGGCTTATGCGGGTAAGCCCGTTGTCGGCGTAGGGATGCAGCCCGAACAAGTAGCGAATATTGCTTGTCTGGTGCGTAAAGGATTCGCCATTCGAGTTCCTAAATCAAAAAATCCTTCGAAGGAAATTCAAGAGGCGATCAAGCAGTTGCTGTATAATCCGGAAGCAAAACAGAAAGCCGAAGAGTTCTCGAAGATAATGGAAAATTGGGACGGCCCTAAAATGACCGCCGAGTTGCTGTATCAAAAATTTGGAAGTCAGGAAAAGTAATGTCTGATTCAAGAGTGAAAAAAATAGGATGATTATCCCATGTCATCAAGCAATAGTCCAAGAACTGCAGTTGCTTGCTACTGTAGCTGACCCTAAGGGATGTACTTATCATGAAGGGATACTCACCTTATTTTGACTTCGTCATGTCGGTAGCTAGACCTATCAACACCTCTCTCTAAGTTGCAGCGCAACATCCACCGCCCTCTGGACTTGCCTGCGAGTATCTATATTTACACTAGGCTTGACACTGAATCTGCAAATTCACCATAATATAATCATAAGCAAACCGAAAGTGTAATGTTGCGTTCAATCGTATTTATTAAGTCTATCCACACTGCGATCTTTGTATTCCTAAGCGGCGCTCTGGCCGTGCTGTTCTATGAGGTCATCGTTGACAAGATCACAATCCTGGCTTGGATCGCAGTAACACTCTTCCTCATTGAAGGCATTGTACTCATGGCTAATGGCTGGAAGTGCCCCCTTACGAGGTATGCGGAGAGACTGGGTTCAACGCATGGCCAGGTGACCGACATCTTCCTACCCAAGTGGTTCGCAGATCGCGTCTTCCCGATCTATGGAACGTTGTGGGCGGCTGCATTGCTGCTTCTCGTAATCAGGATGTTCGGCTGAAGAGGCTAGGATCTTGCCTATCCATCAACTTATGGAAATCCCTCGGCAGGCGGATGGCGATACTACAGAACTGAGCGGCTTCCCCGCGCGCTTGTGGTTTTTCAGACGAGAAAATATAGCGGAAAATAGTGCTTTTTGTGGAAGCATCATATTTTCTTCCAAGGCATCAGCTTTTAGGTCAGTGAACATTGTGGGCGGTGAGTAATAACAAATGATACGATGGGATTGGGTGAAAATCGCGAAGCACAGTAATTCAACATTGCAATTTAGCGTCTTTTTTTCATTTTCTCCGCAAACACTCTTGATTTTCTCGGCATATAGTAGTATGGTATTGGACTAATTCCGTCCGATTTAGAACAAGAAACTACTGTTTAGGAAAGCCTGAAGGAAGCAAGCTCAATCCCAAATCAAATTGCGACCAAGGGGAGTTGAATGAACGGCAATTGCGGGGGAAATCACGGGCCTTTAGATGACAAAGGAGGCCAAAATAAAACCAAAGCTTACTCTCAATGAGCAGAAGGGATTAAAGGATTATTGGAAAATTTATGAGGCGCACCGGGCGGAGATCGGGGTGAAATTATTGCGCATGGCGCGCCGTCAGCCAGAATTCAAAGTCTTTCTGCAAAACCCGGCTTCACAGCCCTCGGTGGAACAGCAAGCGGCAAGCGACGAGGTACAGCGCCGCGCCATTTATCATGGGGAATGGCAACCATATATCCACATCTTGCAAACTCAGGGAATGCAATACGCGCAGGCCGGACTCAGCTTTCCCGCTTGGTTTGAAATCGTTGGCGCGTTTCGAAAATTCATGCTGCCGTATTTGCTGGAGGCTTATGGCAAATCGCCTAAACGCCTAAGTGCGGCGCTCAGCGGCATTGACACATTGTTTGACCTTGCAATGAGTGTGATCGGTGAAAGTTATCTGGAGACCAAACAGGAATTAATTCAGCAGCAAGGGCAGACCATTCAACAAGGTCAATCTCAATTGGCAGGGATCATCAATTCGGCCATGGATGCCATCATTACAATTGACGAAGGTCAGCGTATTCTCGTCTTCAATCCTGCCGCCGAGAAAATGTTTCAGCGCTTTGCCAATACGGTCATTGGAAAACCTTTAACGATGTTGATTCCCGAACGCTTGCGTTCTAAGCACCCAGAAGATGTGCGCGGCTTCGGAAAGACATCCATCACAAAGCGTTCGATGGGACGGCTGGGAATGGTCTATGGCTTGCGCGCAAATGGCGAAGAGTTTCCGCTCGAAGCTTCCATATCACAGGCCGAAACAGAAGGGAAGAAAACATTCACAGCCATTTTACGCGACATTACTGAACGTCAGCAGGCCGAGCAGGAATTACGGTTCATGGCATCCATTGTCGAGTCAGCTACAGATGCGATCATCGGAAAAACAGCGGAAGGAATCATCGTTAGTTGGAATCCCGGCGCTGAAAAACTTTACGGATACAAAGCCAGTGAGGTGATCGGCAAATCCATCTCGATTATTTCTCCTCCTGAAAAACCTGACGAAATCCCGGCCGTTCTCGAAAAGATAAAAAAAGGAGAGCGCATCGAACATTACGAAACTGTGCGCGTTGCCAAAGATGGGAGACGAATTGACATTTCGCTGACCGTCTCTCCCATCCGCAATAATACAAGAAATATCATCGGCGCTTCAGCGATTGCCCGCGATATCACTGAACTTAAGCAGGCGCAGGAAGGGATCCGCCAACTTAACACCGAATTGGAACAGCGCGTTCTTCAGCGCACGGCTCAACTCGAGGCGGCCAATAAGGAATTAGAATCCTTTTCTTATTCAGTATCACATGACTTGCGCGCGCCTTTGCGAAGTATTGATGGCTTTAGCCAGGCATTACTGGAAGATTATGCAGATCAACTCCCGCCTGAGGGTCGAAGTTATCTTGAACGCGTCCGCGCCGCGGCTCAGCATATGGCTGAGTTGATTGACGACCTGCTCAATCTTTCGCGCGTGACGCGCGCCTCGATCCAATCAGAATTAACTGATTTAAGCGCAATCGCGCGGCAGATCGCGGATGAACTTATGAAACTTCATCCTGAGCGCAATGTTAGATTCGACATAGCTCCGAATTTAACAGCTAATGGGGATCCGCATCTCTTGCAAATCGTGATGGAGAATTTGTTAAATAACGCTTGGAAGTTTACTTCCAAACAGACAGAGGCGCGCATTGAGTTCAATAGGATGAACGAAAACGGAACAGAGACTTTTTTCGTGCGCGATAACGGCGTTGGCTTCGACATGAAATATGTCGACAAATTATTCGGCGCTTTCCAGCGTTTGCACAGCGCCTCCGAATTCCCCGGAACCGGCATCGGTCTGGCAACGATTCAACGCGTTATCCACAAACACGGCGGTCGCATCTGGGCTGAAGGCGCGGTGGATCAAGGCGCAACCTTTTACTTTACCTTGTGAGGAGAATATCAATCATGGAAGACAAATTGATCCTGCTGGTGGAGGATAATCCGGATGACGAGGCGCTGACCATCCGCGCGCTCAGGAAGAACAACATCGGAAATCATTTGATCGTGGCGCACGACGGCGAGGAAGCATTAGATTTTCTTTTCTGCACTGGCGCGTATGCAAGCCGCGATCCACGTGAGATGCCGCAGGTGATCCTGCTGGATCTGAAATTGCCGAAGATAGATGGACTCGAGGTGCTTCGCCGCGTTCGTGCCGATGAACGTACAAAGCTTCTGCCAGTGGTTATCCTGACCTCATCGAGAGAAGAGCGGGATATGGTTAGTAGTTACGGAAACGGCGCAAATTCGTACATCCGCAAGCCGGTAGACTTCAATCAATTCGTAGAGGCAGTGCGCCAGCTGGGTTTGTACTGGCTGGTGTTGAACGAAACGCCGCCGCGATAGATAGATAAAGGAAAAGCATGGCAATACCCTTACAAGTATTGATCGTTGAAGACTCGGAAGATGATACGCAGTTGATCTTGCGCGAAATTCGGCGCGGGGGCTATGATGTGAAATGGGAACGCGTGCAATCGCGTACCGCTATGAAGGACGCGCTGGCGCGCCAGTCCTGGGATGTCGTCATCTCCGACCACAATCTGCCGCAATTTAACTCTCTGAATGCACTGGAGATTCTGCACGAGAGCGGTCAGGACCTGCCCTTCATCATCGCTTCCGGTTCCATCGGCGAAGAAGCCGCCATAAATATCTTGACAGCTGGCGCTCATGACTTTGTAGTCAAAGACAAAATGGCGCGCCTGGTGCCAGCCATCCAGCGCGAGTTGAAGGATGCGGAAGTGCGCCGCCAGCGCAGACAGGCGGAAGAAGTCATCCATCGGGATCTGGCTGAATTTCAAATGCTTTATGAAAGTGGTCTTGCCCTTAACCAACTCATGAATCCAAAAAAGATCGCGCAAAAGCTCATTGATATAATGAGTAAAAAATTGGATTGGCATCATACAGCTATTCGCCTTTATCGTCAGGAAGATGAGAGTCTTGAATTGTTGGCTTTCAACCTGCCAAATGCCATATATGAAACAGAGTTGAGGGCGATGGAAGAGCGGCTCACATCTATGATCGTAAAGATTGGGGATGGACTCACTGGTTGGGCGGCCAACCACCACCAGCTCGTTCGCGTCGGCGATTTATCGCAAGATGCACGCTATCGTGAAGTTATTCCTGGTTTGCACTCGGGTTTGTATGTCCCTATGCAAATGGGAGAACGCCTGGTGGGGATAATTAGCGTCGAAAGCGAGAAGCTCAATGCTTTTAGAGAAGCAGATGAACGCTTAGTGGTAACGCTCGCAAATCAAGCTGCCATTGCACTTGAGAATGGACGTTCGTTTGAGAATGCTCAGCGCCGCCTCCATCGCACCCAGGCTTTACGTGAAGTTGACCAAGCAATCGCAGGAAGCATGAATTTAAACCTTGTACTTGAGATTGTTCTCAAACACGCGGTTAAAGAATTAGAAGTGGACACAACTGCGATACTTTTATATGACCCTGTTGAACAAATCCTGAAATACGAACTTGGAAGAGGGTTTCGCACCACTGCCTTGCAACATACTCGTTTGCATTTGGGAGATGGTTATGCGGGCCGGGCAGTATTATCGCGACAAATCATATATGTGTCGGATCTGCAAACGCGCAAAACGGACTTTCTGCGCTCACCAACTTTTCATCAGGAAGGCTTTGTTTGTTATTTTGCTGTTCCTCTAATTGCTAAGGGTGAGATTAGAGGTGTGATGGAGATCTTCCATCGAACGGCTCTCAATCCGGCTAAAGAATGGCTAGATTTTATGGAAACATTGGCCGGACAAATTGCGATTGCCATCGACAATGCAACCCTATTTAAAAACTTGCAGCAATCCAATATCCAACTCGCTATGGCTTATGATGCCACCATTGAGGGTTGGTCCAAAGCCCTTGACTTACGTGACAAAGAAACCGAGGGCCATACCCAACGAGTTACAGAACTAGCTATGCGATTGGCACGCTCTATGGGAGTAGGTGAGGCTGAAATCTTCCAAATACAACGCGGCGGGCTCTTACATGATATAGGCAAGATGGGTGTCCCTGATGGAATATTGCTTAAGCCTGGAGCGCTGACAGAAGAAGAATGGGTGGTGATGAAGAAACATCCGGTCTTCGCCTACGAAATGCTGGCTCCCATTCAATACTTGCAGCATGCGCTAGACATTCCTTACTGTCATCATGAGAAATGGGATGGTACAGGCTACCCGCGCGGCCTAAAGGGTGAAGAAATTCCACTAGCGGCGCGCATTTTTGCCGTGGTGGATGTTTATGACGCGCTGACCTCGGATCGGCCCTATCGCCCTGCTTGGACGAAAGAGAACGCATTGAAGCACATCCGCCAAGGCGCTGGCAGTCATTTCGAGACACAAGTTGTGGAAAAGTTCATTTCGATGATTGCCAATGATAGATGAGACATTTGTTTCACGCCTTTAATCATTGCATTGGCACATATAGAATTCAACCTTTCCAACAATTCATTGGCCACAGATGTTATATCAATGCTTGAAATGATTTCAACTTCCGATGAGGATAAATATAAAAGGTGATTATCCATCTACAACACGTATAGCGTCTGGAGACAACTCCCCACAGAAGAAGTCGGACCTTCCGGAGTGGTTACCGGATGCCAAAGGTTACTCACCAAAGATCATATCGGTTGGCGGCTAATGGCGTGAATTATTGAGGAATGTTCATTCGGATTATGGAAAATGTGACTATGAAGAAAAATATAATTCGTGCAATTATCGAGACAAGCTTTATTATCTTTCTTTTTTATTCAAATCTATTAATGGGAGAATTTACGCATTCAGGTTCGGGATATACAAAAGGTTTGGTGTGGGCTGTATGTGATGTTTTTACACTAGACAATTTTATTATTGGTTATAACATTTTCGAATATCTTAGGAAAAGAATTTAGAAAGATATTGCAGAGAAAATCATATTGAAGGATTTTAGTATTTCCCGCTAGTGTACAACCTTCTTGATAAATTCCAAGGGTGAGATTGCCCGCGTCTTTGAGAATGTGCGACCAGCAGAGCATAGTGCTGAAATTCTTGAAGCTTTGAAAAGCTTATCGCTCTGAGCCCTGTCGAATTCCCGAGAACGAGGCGAGTCTTTTTCCAATTGGCGTCCATTGATATTCTATGATGATGTTGGCGAACCAATTCTTCTGCGATGGTATTTGGAGGGCCGTGCCGTCGCGACAATATGTTCCTGTCCGATGTATTCATCCAGTGTTCGCAGACGCATCCTTGCTACAAGTGGCGCTTCACTTTTCATGCGTTCCTGCAAGGTGTAATCGAAGAGATCGGGCATGAAATGATTCTACCATTACCCTCACTGGAGATGTCTTTAGGATGATAAACTAACAAGAGACCGAGGCATACCACGGCTTCGACTTGTTTGACCTCACAAATCCGGATAGATGACTCAAGTAACTAACACACCACCTCTCAATTAATTATGTATTGAATCCATTTGCCGGAGTGTTTCTACGATAACCTGCGGCTCTAAACGATGGGTCCAATCTGCATCCACTGAAGCAAGTTTGATTCTGCTATCGGGCGCGATCACAAATGTACCTGTCATCGGCAATTCCCAAGCGTCATCGCCATTATATTGGGGAAGGTTGGCAAAGGTGCTGCGCTGATCTTCAGGTATCGACCATACTAATCGATACATCCGCGCGACCCGATTACCGAGGTCGCTCAAGACAGGATAAGTTAATTCTTTATGCTCAACAGTGAGCAGTGTATTATCGGGATTCTGCGGAGAAATCGCCACCAGAGTCGCATGAAGCGCATTAATTTCTGGTAGTATTTTCTGGTAGGCGCGTAGCGTGAGGTTACAGAACGGACACCAATCACCGCGATAAAAAGTCAACACAACGGGACCGTGCGTCAGCAACGCAGATAACGTGACAGGTTTGCCATAGGCATCCGGTAATGTGAAGTCGGGTGCAGTTTCACCAGTCTTGAGACTTTTATCAGCGATGCCAGATTCCACGAGTTGAGCACGGCGCGCCCTGCCTCGTTCCAGAACCTCCGGCGAAACCCGGCTCGCCGATTGTGCTTGAAACGCCTCGATTTGCTCTCGAAGCGAGAGGTTGGTGTTGTCATTCATAAGATTTACTACTCCAGAAGCATCATATAATAGACTGCCTACTAATACTTCATTGGGATAGGTTGGCTGAGAACATTCTTACGAGATGGCTTGAGTTTTGTAGACATCCAGTCTTAACTACTCAACCATACATTCCATATGGTGATTATCCCCTGTCATCAAGTAATAGCCCAAGAACCGAAACGATAGTGCAAGGTTTTTTCTGTAATTTCGATCAAGTGTTACCTCGCAATTTTATGTTGCGATTAAGTTGAACCTTCAAAAGTCACATAGGTTCTGCCGGTCAACCACTCCTCGCTGATCTCATTCAA
>JBAUMB010000300.1:0-4184 GCA_049578465.1 Anaerolineales bacterium | reverse complement strand
CTAGTTTTTTCTTTTGATCGCCGGAGGCTTTATCAATCATGTTCGTCAAATTTTGGAAGAAGGTGTAATCCATGCCGTTACGCGCCAGCGACACATACGCCTTTAGACGCGCCTCACTCGGAGCTTGAATCATCAGGTCCAGTAATTTCTCGCGCGTGAGACCTTGTCCTGCTTCTTGCAATGACTTTGTAGCGGCTTCCAATTCACCGACTTGTTCCTGCAACTGACGGCCGAACTCGGTCTCTGTCAACAGTTGCTTTTGCAGGTCTGACATTTGTTGCGCTAATTGTTCCTGTCCGCTTTGGGCTCCGGCTTGCAGCAACCGGCTGAACAACGCGAAGAATTGTTCATCAAACAATTTTTCGTTTTGCTTGATCATTTCACTGCGTACATCGGCAGTCGTCACTTGCAAGAGGCGGTCAATCAAATTCAGCCGCTCCTGCTGGGCTCTGATCATCTCAGGTGTGATGCCATCTTTGCCAAGGATGGTTTCCATCATTGACTCGAATGTTAAATTTGCAATCGGCTTGAACAAATAAGCTTTGCGTTTTTCTGACGGCAGGCGGTTCGTGATCTGCGTGATCATCGGACCGATCAATCTTTCCTGTTCGTTGATCGGCAATCCGAGCTCTGGCGGAAAATAGGTGAGCAGAAGTTCTTTGTCCGCGTCGTGATAAACAATCGGCGTGGCGAGTCGGCCCTCGTAACCGCAATGCGGACAGCGCGCCATATTCGAGACGCCGCCCAGCAAACGTTGTTTGGCTCCGGGGTCGGATGTCACATCGAAGAGTTGCTCGACGTTAGCCGTGATCATTTGTTTACAGCGCGGACATGCAATTTGTGTTTGAGGCATTGAATGATTTCCAATTTATGATTTTAGATTTTGTAGGGGCGCAATACCTAGCATCTGCGGTTCTGGGCAGGTGTATTGCGCCCCTACATTTTATCCGACCAATTCTTCCAACTGATCAATATAACTTTCCATCACGGCAAACGTTTCTTCAACCGGCTTCGGGGTGGTTAGATCAACACCCGCTTTCTTCAACACATCCAGCGGATACTTCGAGCCGCCTGATTTAAGAAAGCCAAGATAATCATTCACCGCGCCGGGTTCGCCGCGCAAAATGCGTCCAGACAGCGCGTGCGCGCCGGAGATGCCGGTGGCATATTGATAGACATAATAATCCGAGAAGAGATGTCCGAAGGTGGACCAAACCATCCCGACGCGTGGCCGATCCACTTTCACTTTTGGACCAAAGCCTTCGGCGAATAAGTCCGCCATCAGCTCGATCATTGAATCGGCGGTCAGCGACTCGCCTTTTTCGATTCGTTGATGAGTCTCTAATTCGAAGCGCGCCAACGTTGGCATTTGGAAGAAGTAGCGGAAGAAATTTCCGCCGACAGCTTCCTCGATCAATGCAATTAAGAAGTTTTTATCCTTCACGGTTTTGAGCAGATGACCGCGTATCATCGCTTGATGAAAGTTTGATGCGACCTCGGCGACGAAGAGCGAATAATCGGCATAAACCAGCGGCTGATTCTTCCACGTGAGATATGAGTGCATCGAATGACCGAGTTCATGCGCCAGCGTGCTCAAACTTCCGACCTCATTCGTAAAGCTCATCATGATGAACGGATAGGTGCCGGGCGCGCCATACGAGAATGCGCCGTTTTGTTTGCCTTTGTTCGGTGCCCAGTCCACCCAGCGTTCTTCGAGACAACCTTTGCGAAGCGCGTCCACATACTCTTTGCCCATCGGAGCCAGGCTTTCGCTGATCATATCCACGGCTTGTTCAAATGAAACCTGCGGTCTTTTCTTTGTCAACGGCGCCCACATATCGTAATAGGCAATGTCGCGTTGACCGAGTGCCTTGCGTTTAATCTCAAAATAGCGATGCCAAACTGGTAAATGTTTTTTGAATGTGTTGATCAAATTATGGAAAACTTCGACCGGAACATTTTGTTCAAAGAGCGAAGCCGCCAGCGATGACTCATGTTTTCTGGCGCGCGCATAAAACACATTCGCTTTGATCGAAGTCGTAAGATTACTCGCCAGCGTATTCTTAAACTCTACGTGGCGATCCATGTAATTGTTCCAAGCTGTTTGGCGCGCTTTGCGGTCCGGCTGATTTAGAATCTCGTGAATAGAGCTTTGCGTCACAACCAGCTTCTTATCTGTGCTGGTTACGGCCGGAGCGAATTTGAAATCGGCATTGGCGATCATACTGGATGTGTTGGCTGGTCCGCCTAATGGATCAACTAACATGCCGAGCAGTTCTTCCACTTCGCTGGATCGAACGTGATCTTGTTTTCGAAACAGATCATCGAAGAAATGAGCGTAGACCGCGAGTTTGGAATCTTGCTTCATCCATTCATCGAGTTTGGCTCTGCCAACCGAAAGAAGTTCCGGTCGAATAAAAGCGGCGTCAGATGCCACCTGACCGAACATTCCGCCGGCCTGACTTTGCATGCCCGCCGCGACTTGATCGGTCGTATCCACAGCCGAGGCAAAGCCCGCGTACATAAAGACGCGTTGGGCGCGGACAATAAGTCCCTCGAGCGTTGCCATCGCTTCAAGCAAAACAGCGGGACTTTCACCCAATCGTCCTTTGAATTTTTTCAATGGCTCGATCTCAGCCACTATATTTTTGACTTCTTCTTCCCAAGCTTTATGATTCTTGAAAACACTTTCAGCGTTCCAGGTTTGTCTTTTTTCGACTTTGTTGCGAGGCGGATAAGAAACTGCCATGTTATTTTCCTTCTTTGAAATCCTCATTTGGGGTTTGAATGTTGATATGCAATTTTACCATTCTCATGCTAACGCGGCAAAGAGAAACAAATGCGTGCGCCGGAATCGGGTTTCGGATCAACCCAAATGCGTCCGCCATGCGCTTCGACAATTGCGCGTGCCAAATATAATCCTAAGCCTGCGCCTTTGGTTTGCTTGACGGCATTGGTCGAACGATAAAAGCGGTCAAAGACATGGGGCAGATCTTGCGCGTCAATCCCAGGACCTTCATCGCCGACGCACATCACCACTTGCTCCGGTCGCACCGAGCCGCTAATTTTGATCTCACCTTTCGGCGCGTATTTCAACGAGTTGGAAACCAAATTCGCGATCACCTGCTCGATGCGCGTTTCGTCGGCAAGGATGATTGGGAATTTATCGGGGAAGTCGGTGGTGATGGTGTGCTTCTTGGATTGAGTCGCAAATCGTTCGGCGACGCGTCCGGCTAAAGCGGGGAGTGAAACGTCCGCTCGATTAAGGCTGAGTCCGCCCGCTTGCAATCGCGATGCGTCCAATAAATCATCGATCATTTTCGACAATCGGTCGGCTTCTTCCTCAATGACGGCTAAACTTTCGCTGATAACTTTTCGGTCCCACTTCGCATCGTCGCGGCGCAGTGTGGATGCATAGCCTTTGATGAGCGCAACCGGTGTTCGCAGTTCGTGGCTGACGATGGAAATAAATGTGGATTTGATTTCTTCGGCGGTGCGAAAATGCGTGATGTCGCGCACCGTGACAAAGATGTTGCTCAGTTTGCCATCTTCAGAAAGAAGCGGCGCATACGTGATACCCACTGGCAACTGCGGAGAAGCCGAACGTTTTAGATCGCCCTCCACATAAAGTGTGGCATTTGGTGTCAGCGGCCATCCACCTTGTTCAGCTTCTTCAAGTGTTGTGCCTTGGGGTTCGTGTGCCCATTGAATGATTTCAGAATGATGTTTGCCGACCATATCTTCGCGGGTCGCACCAAAAAGTTTTTCAAATGCAGTGTTGCATCTTTCAATCGTGTGGTCGGCATGAAGAATTAGGATTCCGTCTGCGGCGGAGTCAAGAAGCGCATCCAGACGTTGTTTCTCGTAACTGACTTGCCCATAAAGTTTAGCATTGAATACCGCAATTGCGGCTTGATCTGCAAAGGATTGAAGCAAGACGCGGTCGTTGGGTGTGAAGAGATCGGCATAATTGCGGAAGATAAAGATCACGCCGATGACTTGTCCGTGCGCGGCGAGGGGCAGACCGGTGCCGTTCAGCAATCCGAGGCTGGCTGTGTAGGTCAAATCTTTTAACATGCGGTTGAGCTCGCGCACGTCGAGTTCGCGCACATTTTCTTCGCCGAGAAGTGGTTCGAGATAACTCAGAAATGCCGGTTGAATTCTATGCGCCGCCGCGACTCGCC
>JBAUMB010000299.1:0-1996 GCA_049578465.1 Anaerolineales bacterium | reverse complement strand
GCGTATGCCAATAAGGATGGCAAGGTCGTCTGTTTCTTCCAATACGCGCAGAAATTCAACACGAGGTACGCGACGTTAGGCTTCAGCGACACGGCGAACCTCGACGAAGGCACCATGTGGCCAGTCGCCTACGCGCTGAAGAAGTTGACCGCATCCGAAGAGGCAAGGATCATCGCGCTCGTGAAGAAAGCCGTGAGCTGAAGAGCAGAGAAATGCCGACAATCCGTTTTGAAACTACACCACTTAAAATCCGCGACTGGACTATTCTTATGCTTCCCAAGAGCGCAAGCGCAAAGCTTCCATCGCGTGGTATGACATTGGTCGAGGGGACGATTAATGGTTCCCGTTCTAAAATTGTGCTCGAACCGGACGGTAAGGGAAGCCACTGGTTTAGGGTCGACTCTGGCTTGCGTGGAGTCGCCGGTATAGAAGTAGGCGATACGGTAACAATGGCAGTTGAGCCGTCTAAAGCGTGGCCCGAGCCCGAGGTGCCAATGGATTTGAATAAGGCTCTAGCGTCTGACCCAAAGGCAAACGCTCTATGGACGAAGATCACGCCAATGGCCCGCTGGGATTGGCTCCGCTGGATACGCGCGACCAACAATCCGGAAACGCGCAGCCGGCACATCGAGGTAGCATTATCGAAACTCAGGGCTGGCGAACGAAGACCGTGTTGCTTCAATCGTAACCTTTGCACTGAACCCGAGGTCTCGAAAAATGGAATCCTCATCGAACCAACGCAAACAACGAAGTAAAAACATCCAGTGAGTATTTAATGGATAGAAGAAAGCGGTGCGGTGCAAATGAAAACGAGTCTGAATCCTTCACCAAAAGAGAAGTCCGCATCTCAACAGATAGATGCCATCATCAAGGAGCCGGGCGACTGGCGCGGCAAGAAATTATCACAACTGCGCGCTTTGATCAAAAAAGCCGACCCGGCCGTGGTCGAAGAAGTGAAGTGGAAAAAACCATCCAAACCATCGGGAGTCCCCGTTTGGTCTCATGATGGAATCATCTGCGTGGCAGATACGCTCAAGAACGCCGTGAGGCTGACATTCCCCAAAGGTGCCCAGATGAAGGATCCGAAGAAGCTCTTCAATACGCGTCTGGATAGCAACACGGTTCGTGCCATCGACTTCAATGAAAGCGGCACTGTAAACGAGGCGGCGTTAAAGGCACTCGTTCTCGAAGCCGTGAGGTTGAACATTTCAAAATAGCTCGAGCGATAAAATGAAAGGCGAGTATTCCTTGTTATTATCTTATGGCTTTGCAGGTTAAGTTTATTACTCTGCGGGAACATCTTTGGAACATTTATGTGCCGTCAAGGGATAGTCCCCAAATTCTAACTGCTGACGCACTTCACTCCTTATTGGTTGCAATCGCTTGACCTTCATTCAAGCTATATTCAATGAAGGCATCGATGCCTTGCACCCTTACATCTGCATAGGATTTATTTGACCAAGCAATAACAGTTATGTGGTCAAGTGAACATAAACTCACTGGGGATGCGGTGCAATCGCTGGGCTTGACGAAGAAGTCCGAGCGCAAAAGTCCCACCCGCAAAAGCAAATCCGCCGCCTGAATGGGAAAGAAATAAACAGCACACGTAATTCGGAAAGCAAATAAGACTGCTGCGCGGAGGACAATGTGTCCGCCCCTATAAGGGTGCCTGATCCCCAAAGGGGACTCTGTGGGTTTCGAACCTACCACAAATTTATGCAGATGCCTTGGAAGATATGTTATTATTGGACAAAATCCTTACACAAAGCTTCCGCCATCTACATATATGGGGTCGTTTGAGAAGAAAAACCATCATATATAGGACATGTAGAACGTACGGAAGCCTTGTTATAGCGGGCCCGTGGCGCAGTGGTTAGCGCAGGCGACTCATAATCGCTTGGTCGCTGGTTCGAATCCAGCCGGGCCCACATTTGACCACATTTTTGATGGCAGTTTGTGCCCAAGAATGTTCATTTTTCATAATCGCTCCTTAACA
>JBAUMB010000298.1:0-5267 GCA_049578465.1 Anaerolineales bacterium | reverse complement strand
CTAATGTTCTTATATGACGCTTAATAACCGTTCCCGCAACAGTTCAATCGGATGCTTCGCTAGCAAGCCTGATCCTTGAACGATTTGCATCCGACACGCCGCGCCGCTGGAAGCCACAATGCATGTCTCGCTCTCGGTATTTAAAGCGCGCAGACTCGGTAACAATTTCAATTCTCCAACCCTCATCGAAAGATCGTAATGCTCGGCTTCATAACCAAACGTGCCAGCCATCCCGCAACATCCAGCATCAAGGAGCTCTACTTCATAGCCACACTCACGCAACGCTTCCACCGTCGCGTTGACGCCGTTAGAAAATCCATCTGCCGATGGACCTTCGGCGCGTTGATGACAGTGTGGATGAAATTTTACTTTCGATAAGTCATTCATTTCCATGCGCGCACAAGCTGACTTGAACGCATCAGACCGGACTAGAAACTCTTCTAGCAACCAAACCTTTTCCGCACGCCGAGAAATTTCATCCCCGCGCTCCGGAATCAAATCAAAATAATCATGCTTCACTGAATAAATTTCCGGCGGTTCGATCCCAATAATTGGCAACGAAGCACCAGGGTCGATTTTATTCAACGCATCTAGAACTTTGCCCGCGTGACGGCGAGCCGCATCTAAAAATCCTTTTGATATCAAAGCCGCGCCTGCGCTGATGACAGGCAACACATAGACATCGAATCCCAGTAAATTCAAAATATCGAACGCACTTTGTTCAACTTGTGGCTCAATATAATGTGAATAGGGATCAGAAAAGAAGATCACTTTCTGGCGCCCTATGTTTCGAAATGGCATTGCGCGCTTACGTGTAAATTTCGGAAACGGTCGTTCCGGTGAAATTTCCATCATCTTCGTAATAACAGATTTGGTCAAATGGTTGCTTGTTGCAAAATTAGTCAATGGTGAAAATGCAGAGAACCATTTTGCGGCAATATGGAAATAGCCAAAGACATAATCTCGCAGATGCCTGCGATGTGATTTGTAATATTGATATTCAAACTCAGCCTTAAGTTTCGCCATGTCCACGCCGCTGGGACATTCCGCTTTACAACCTTTGCAAGCTAGGCACAAGTCAAGAGCATCGTAAACGGATTTCTCAAGTTCGGAAGATTGAATTTCTCCTTTTGAAATTCGGGATTCGAGCATTGGATTTGTAATCAGTGCGCGTAAAAGATTCGAGCGTCCGCGCGTTGAATATTTTTCTTCGAGCGTCGCTTGAAACGAAGTGCACAACACACCGGTAGTTTTTCTACAAACACCCTGACCATTGCAATGCTCGATTGCGCCCAACAACCCATTCATGTGCCCAAAATCCAACACAGGAGTCCAAGCGTGGGCATGATAATCCGCACCGTAACGCAAATGCGAATCCATAGGCGGCGCATCGAACATCTTTTTTGGGTTCAGCAAATCAAACGGATCGGCGGCGCGCTTGAGCATCTGCATCGCATCGATGACTTCCGCGCCATAAGTTTTTTTCAACCACTCACCGCGCACAATTCCATCACCATGCTCCGACGACATCGAGCCGCCGAGTTGCATCGTCACTGCCAGCGTTTGCTCCGCAATCGAACGCAACGAACGCACGCCTTCGCTGGTCTTCAAATCCAAGATGGGACGAATGTGCAAGCAACCAGCAGAAGCGTGCGCATAAATTCCGCCTTCGGTTTTATGTACCGACATAATTCGTTCGATCTCCCGAACAAACTCGCCCAATCGTTCGACCGGAATTGCACAATCTTCGATGAATGCAATCGGCCGCGCGGATTGCGGACGCGAATCGAGAATCCCTAATCCAACCTTACGGATATTCCAGACGTGCGTTTGATCTTCAACTGACTCTGCAATGATGACATCATCGCTTAAGTTCTTTGCCGATTCTCTCAAGGCTTCCGGTTTATCGCCGCTAAATTCAACCACCAGCAACGCTGACGGATCACCCGTCATCCAACCCATTTGAGACGAGTAAGCAGGAATGGATCGCGCCAAGCGCAGAATCAACTGCGGAATCAATTCAATGGCGCTGGGATTAAACCTTAACAAATTCGGCACCGCGTCACAAGCCTCGGCAATACTCTCGTAAGCGAGAATTCCTAAAATTGTGTACTTGGGCTTGGACACAAGGCTCACCTTTGCACGGCGAATCACTACAAGCGTGCCTTCGCTGCCTGCGAGAAGATGTGCTAAGTTGAATCTTCCATCCTTAAGGTTGGCTGGATACGAATCACCACTCCACTGTGGCGGCCGTGATGCTGACCACGGCAATAAATAATTCAATCGATACCCGGCCGAGTTGCGCCATGAAGACGGATAATTATGCTTAATGGCATTAGAATATTTTTCCCGAATTTCAATTGCAGTGGAAGTGATATTCGATAGCCGGGAATTGGGAATCAGGATTTGGGATTCAGAAATTGAATCGTCAAAGGTTGCCAGTGAGCCATCCGACAAAATAACATCTGCAGAAATCAAATGATCGGCAGTCATGCCATACAGAATAGAATGCGCGCCGGTTGCATTATTGCCGATCACCCCGCCCATCGTGGCGCGTTCAGCGGAAGCAGGATCGGGACCAAACATCAAGCCAAATTTAGCGGCCGCCCGATTGAGGTCCGCGAGAACGACGCCGGGTTCAACCGTCGCAGTCTTAGAATCTGAATCAATACTTATGATTTTATCCAGCCAACGAGAACAATCTACGATCAGAGCTTCTCCAATCGCCTGCCCCGCCAACGATGATCCCGAACCGCGCGGCAGAATCGGCACGCGATATTTTGCCGCGAGTTCAACCACGGATTGCAAATCATCTTGCGTGCGCGGAAGCACAACACCGAGCGGTTCGAATTGATAAATGGACGCATCCGTGCTATATAAAATTTTGGAACTTAAATCGAGTCGAATATCGCCGGTAAATTGTTTGCGGAGTTCATTGACAAAATCAGGTTGAAGAGACATAACGAGATTCTAACTCGCAATTTGTAAAATACAAAAGGGACTCTTATTGACTAAGAGTCCCTCGGTTATGATTTACTTTTCAAGAATTATTTTGCTTTTCCTTGATTGGCAACTGCGGCTTCTGCTTTTGCTACCGCATCCGCATCACCCAAATAATAATGCTTGATCGGTTTGAGATTATTATCCAGCTCATAAACCAACGGGATACCGGTTGGAATATTTAATTCAGGAATTTCCGCATCCGAGATATTATCGAGATACTTGACCATCGCGCGCAAACTGTTTCCATGCGCGGCAACCAAGACGCGCTTGCCGGATTTGATGGTTGGTGCGAGCGTCGAATGCCAATAAGGCAGCACGCGCTCAAGTGTGATCTTCAATGATTCGGTGGCGGGAAGCTGATCGGATTTTAATGAGGCGTAACGCGGATCAAATTTCGGATGACGTTCATCAGTCAATTCCAAAGAAGGCGGAGGAACATCATAACTGCGCCTCCAAACCTTGACCTGCGCCTCCCCAAATTTCTGTGCCGTCTCTGCCTTATTGAGTCCCTGCAATGCGCCATAATGACGTTCATTCAATTGCCAAGCGTTGGTTACCGGAATCCATTCCAGATTCATTTCCTGCAAGCCGATCCACAGGGTTTGAATCGCGCGCCGCAAAACGGAAGTAAATGCCACATCGAAAACATAACCGCCTTCACGCAAAAGCTTTCCCGCTTGATGCGCTTCCGCGACGCCTTGGTCAGTGAGACCGACATCGGTCCAGCCGGTAAAGCGGTTTTCCAAATTCCACGTGCTTTGTCCATGACGAAGTAGAACGAGTTTCATAGTATTCACATTTTCCTTTGAAAATATTATTTATGCATAAAAACATTAGCTCTATAACGGGCCGCTGTTTTTATTAAAAGCCGCAAGAAGTTCATCCTTAAGAGCATTGGATGTTGGGTCGTTTTCATTAAATAAATCTGTTAATTCCTCAGGGTCGTTTTGCAAATTATAAAGTTCGAACCAGTTGGTTTTTTCATAACCCAAATAATAGCTCAATTTATAACCGTTCTTGCGCATCGCCATCGAAGCAATGGACAATTTGCCAAACGATGAATTCAATTTTGCGTCAAGAGTGAATGTGGCGCGGGAATTATTCTCCACTCCACCAAAGCCCGGCAGCGGTTGGCCCTCCGTCCCTATTGGAACTTCGCGTCCTGCAATCTTAAGCAGACTCGGCAAAACATCCACGCTGTTCGTTTGAGAATAAATATCGTTTCTGGTTTTCTGCCCGGGTGCTGAAATCAACAACGGCACGTGCAGACCAGGATCGTACATCAATGGGTTTTCGTGTCCAATAGTGCCGCGTTCAAACATCTCCCCGTGATCCGATGTGAGAACGAAGTACGTGTTGTCAAGAATACCGGTGGCAGTCAACTCGTCGAGAAATTGACCAAACTCAAAATCCACATTCGCAACATAGGAATCGTACAGCAATCTAGCATATTGAATCGGTGCGAAGGCGAACTGATCCCCCAATGGGTGCTTCGGCTTCTTCGGCGGATTAAAGCTGTCCCCTTTAAACAACTTAATAAATTCCTGACGCGGTGCATACGGAGCGTGCGGCGACCAGATATGAAAATACGCCAAAAATGGTTGTTCTAATTGTTTCACCTGCGATAGAAGCCCCCGAAATATATCTTCCAATTTGTAATATATTTTATAATTATCAGAACGGGGAATGTTATAAGGATAATCATCCGTAGAAATCGATCTCAACCGAAAACCGAAGAGTGCTCGGTCAATTAATCCGAAGAGCAGTGATTTCGGGGAATCGCCCAACCGATATAGGAAATCATCGTAGGCATAATAACTAACCGGCGAATCCTTTGCAAATAAAGTCCCGCCCAACTGCTCACGGATGCTGAATGCACCAGGCGGCAAATGAACATCTAGGTTCGAACGAAATTCACCGAGCAATAATTCCGCCCACATGTTTTGACCAAATCCGGCGCGCTCATAGGATTTCCCAAATAGCGCAAATATGTTCTTCTCAGCAAAAGCCGGAGCCACCTGACCGCCTTCATCGATTGCGCGATGCGTCCAAGGATATAATCCGGTGAGTAACGAAGCTGTCCCGGACGTTGTAAAACTTCCGGCTGAATAATGTGAATGGAAAACAGTTGACCGTTGAGCGAGCCGCTCAAAGTTGGGCGTGGTCTTTCTTGGATACCCATATAAAGATAGATTGTCCGCCGACATCGCATCGAAGACCATCACAATAATATTCGGCGAATTCACTCCTAACGGACTCGGCAC
>JBAUMB010000297.1:0-4703 GCA_049578465.1 Anaerolineales bacterium | reverse complement strand
TTGAATGAGATCAGCGAGGAGTGGTTGACCGGCAGAACCTATGTGACTTTTGAAGGTTCAACTTAATCGCAACATAAAATTGCGAGGTAACACTTGATCGAAATTACAGAAAAAACCTTGCACTATCTATGGGAGGACCTGAAATAGATGGTTACAAAGAATGGTTAACGCAAAACGATAACAAGAGTCCGCTTTACAACAATTAGAATTATTTAAGATAATATGAGATTTATGGCTAACAAACATACGGTCAGAGCCACTATCAAAAACATGTGTGAACATGGTAGATTTGTGGAAATAACAATAGGAATATTTAAATGAGTTGGAAAACCCTCGAAGAACAGCAACCCGATCTTGCTAAGTTTGCAAAAGCACGCCTGCATAATAAAGTCGCATATCTTGCTACGATCCGCAAAGACGGCTCGCCGCGCGTCCATCCTTTTACGCCGATCATCGGCGAAGGTCACTTCTTTGCTTTCATGGAACCCACTTCACCGAAGGGACATGATCTCCGCCGCGATGGACGATATGCCGTTCATTGTTCCGTGATAGATACGAGCGGTGAGAGCGGCGAGTTTTTTGTTTCTGGCAAAGCAAAATTTATCGAGGATCAAGAATTACGTGCATTGGCAATTAAGATTTGTCCGTATAAACCCGCTGAACGATATGTTCTTTTTGAGTTCGATGTGGAAAGTGCAACAACCACAGAATATCCAGGTGGAGAACCTGTTCGCAAATATTGGAAAATCAATGAGTAGAGGAATCTGCAATGAATAAAAAATCATTTAAAGCTGCTATTCAAAACGCAGGCGGAGGCGGCGCGTTCGTGGAAATCCCTTTTGATGTGGAAAAAGAATTTGGCTCGAAGCGACCCAAGGTCAAAGCGATGATCGAGGGGATTTCTTATCGCGGCACACTCGTCCGGATGGGAAGCAAAAATCATATGCTCCTCATCTTAAAAGAAATCCGCGAACAGATTGGAAAAACATTTGGAGATGGGATCAAAATCACAGTCGAGCCGGATGCGGAACCGCGCCTCATCGAAATCCCAAAAGACTTAATCAAAGAATTCAAGAAAGATAAACAAGCTAAAGCCATCTTCGATAAACTTTCTTACACGCATCAAAAAGAATATGTGCGTTGGATCGAGGAAGCGAAAAAAGAAGAAACGCGCCAAACCCGAATTATCAAAACAATTGAGAGGATGAAAAAGTCTAAATAGTTAGAACAGTAAGACTTGTTGGACTTGGAAAGGAAATCATGCACTCTCGACGCGCATTACTTTACATGCCCGGTGAGGATTGGAAAAAGATCACCAAAGCCATCACGCTCGGTGTGGATTGCATCTGCATGGATATGGAAGACGGCGTGGCGGTCAACAAAAAAGCCGAGGCGCGCGCGACCATTGCAAAGGCTTTGCGCGAATTGGATTTCGGCAAAAGCGAAAAACTGGCGCGCATCAATGCAGTAGGCTCGGGGACGGAGAAGGAAGATATCGCAGCCGTCCTTCCATTTCGTCCCGATGGAATTGTGATTCCGAAAATGGAATCGCTTGAACAAATTCAATGGGCGCATGAGATCATCGAAGCTGCGGAATTGAAGAACGGCTGGACGCTTAATTCGATTCGAATCGTGGTGGATGTGGAAACGGCGAAAGGAATTCTCAACCTTAAAGGAATCGCTTCGCATCCGCGACTGGATGCTTTGATCTTCGGCGGCGAAGATTTCGCGGCGTCTGTTGGCGCGACGCGCACGCGGGACGCGGTCGAACTGCTTTATGCGCGTCAGGCTGTGGTCACAGCAGCCGCGGCGTTTGGATTGCAAGCCATTGACATCGTCACAATTGATTTCAAAGATATCGAAGCCTTGAGAAAAGAATCTGAATTCGGCGCACAGTTGGGATTCACCGGCAAGCAGATCATTCATCCCGCGCAAGTGGGGCCGGTGCAAGCCGCGTTCACCCCGAACGATGAAGCCATCGCACACGCCAAACGAATCGTCGAAACATTCGAAGCGAGTCAAAAGGAAGGCAAAGGCGCGTACGCCTTGGATGGCAAGATGATCGACATGCCGCTTTTGAAGAACGCACAAAAAGTTTTAGATCGGGCCAGAGCCGAGGGAAAGGTTTAGGATTCTTTTGCTTTCAATTTTACTGGGACTTACATCAGCAATCAGTTGGGGCGCGGGCGATTTCACCGGTGGCTTGGCATCACGCAAAACCGGCGCATATCGCGCTGTATTCTATGGTGAATTTTTCGGACTTGTGCTTTTATTTGCAGTCGTGTTCATATCTCCGCAACCGATGCCGGACCTCAACTCAATTCTATTATCCATTGCGGCGGGAGCGCTGGGCACCACTGGCTTGTTGCTGTTGTATAGCGCAATGGCGCAAGGCAAGATGAGTATCGCCGCGCCGGTGTCGGCGCTGCTGGCCGCGGCGTTGCCGGTCATCGTTGGAATGGTCACGGCTGGCTTTCCCGGTTATCTCACATTATTGGGATTCGGATTCGCGCTGGCCGCAGTCTGGCTGGTTTCGCAAAGCGAAGATGGTATGAAAAATATCTTCACGCATCTTTCGGATTTGAGATTGCCTCTGCTTGCGGGCGTTGGCTTCGGCTTATACTTTATCTTGATGAATGCTGCCACGAAACAGACAACTGTATGGCCGATGGTTTATTCGCGCAGTGCCGGATTATTAGCGATGGCTTTATTTATTATCATTCGGCGCGATTCATTTGCCACAGTTCGCGCGGCGTGGCCTGTGATGATTCTCAACGGCATTCTCGATGTGGGCGGAAATTTCTTTTATATCCTCGCGGGACAAGCCGGTCGGCTGGATGTCTCCGCCGTGTTGAGTTCGTTATTCCCCGGTTCGACGGTTATACTAGCTTGGATCATTTTGAAGGAACGATTGACACGCACGCAATGGCTGGGCATTTTATGCGCGTTGATTGCGATTATTCTTTTCACTATTTGAGGAGGTATGCATGATCGAAGTCCGTCCGGCCCAAACAAAGCATGAACGAAATATCTTCATCACTTTTCCATGGCGAATCTACAAACATGATCCGTTGTGGATTCCGCCCATTTTATCCGAGCGCGAAAAGAATATGGATCCGGCGCGCGGATTATTTTTCAAGGGTGGAGGCATCGCCGATCTTTATATCGCCTGGAAAGACGGCAAGCCGGTTGGAACGATTTGCTGCGCGCAGGAAAAAGATTCACAGGAAAACATGTTCGGCTTCTTCGAATGCATTGACGATTACGCGGTAGCCGAAGTGCTATTCAATCAAGCCGATGCTTGGGCGCGTGACCACAAGCTCACTTCAATTACCGGTCCGTATAATTTGGATCGTGAAGATTGCCGCGGAATTCTGATCGAAGGACGCGACCGTCCCGCTTCGTTATTATGTGGTTACAACCCGCCGTATTATCCGGGTTTCTTTGAACGCTATGGTTTTGGATTGGCATATGATGATGGACTGGCATATGCCGTTGATCTTGACTTGAACAACACGAAGATACAAAGGTTATCGCGGCTGGCGGAACGCGTGCGCCAACGAAAGAATGTCCAAATCCGCGGCGCACACATGGATGATGTCGAGAACGAAATTGATCGCATTTGGGATTTACAAAACCGGGCGCTGGCACATTTGCCGGGATTCACACCGTATCCGCGCGCCGCGATCGAGACAATGGTTTTGCCGCTGAAAGAAATGGCTGATCCTGATCTGATTCTCTTCGCTGAAATTGACGGCAAGGCAATCGGCTGGTTCCCCGGCGTTCCAAACTTCAATGAAATCCTGATTCATCTTAACGGTCTCCGTTATCCATGGGATTATTTGCGTGCGTTGGTTTATCAGCATAAAGAAATGGAATGCGTCGCGATCAAAAGCGTAGCCGTCCCGCCCGAATATTGGGACACGGGCGTGGCAGTTTTACTTTTCGATGAGATGGTCAAGCGCGCGGTTGCCAAGGGATACAAATGGGCGGATCTTTCTTTGACCGGCGAAGAGAACCCCGATACGTGGGACTTGGCGCATCACATGGGCGCAAAGATTTATAAACGCTATCGCTTCTATCGGAAGGAAGTGAAATAATCGTTAATGCAACGTGGGATTGCGTGCAAATAATTCGCGAAGCGTTCGCCAGCGATGCGGATGCAGTGAAATCGTGCGTTTTTGCCGCGTTTGATATTTATACAGAGCGGATTGGCAAGCCGCCCGCTCCGATGTTGCTGGACTTTCCAGCCGAGATCGAGGCGAGACATGTTTGGTTGGCTGAGTCAAGCAGACAAGTCCTCGGCGTACTCGTGCAGTACGAAACACAACAGGGATTCTATATTGACACCGTCGCCGTTGATCCTCATCATCAAGGGACAGGCATCGGTAAAGCGCTGCTTCAGTTTGCCGAGCAAGAGGCTCTTAGGCGCGGTTATGACTCAATTTATCTGTGCACAAATGCCAAGATGACCGAGAACCAAATCTTCTATCCTCGCATTGGCTATGTGGAGTACGAGCGCAAGTTGGATGGCGGCTATGATCGGATTTTCTATCGTAAACAGTTGGACAACAAATGAGAGTGTCCAAAAGAATGGGCTAAAATAGTGTGATGATTAGATGTCCGCATTGTCGAGAGACTACCCGCCAGAACAGAGCCGGCACAACGAATGCTGGTTCACAAAGATATCGGTGTATGCACTG
>JBAUMB010000296.1:0-1701 GCA_049578465.1 Anaerolineales bacterium | reverse complement strand
GCGGGTGTGATCCTGATCGAATCCGGTAAAGTCGCGTTGATCGAACGATATCGCGCCGGCAGTCATTATTTTGTTTTTCCCGGCGGCGGTGTGGATGAAGGCGAGACGCCGGAACAAGCCGCAGTTCGTGAAGCGGAAGAAGAACTTGGATTGCAAGTTCGCATTCAACAAAAAATAATTGAATTGGATTACGGCGAGAGTCATCATTATTATTTTCTAGTGGAAAAAGTCAGCGGCGAGTTTGGAACGGGCACCGGCGAAGAGTATACGAACTCCGATCCGAACAACCCACAAGAGGGAACTTATCTTCCGATCTGGATGCCGATGGATGAGCTATCCCAACACAAAAATATTTTTCCTGAAGATGTAGCGGCGTTATTGCAAAAGTCTTCAAAGATGATCGGCGAATCATAGAATCAATTTATGCACATCCTGATTATTCATCAAGCCTTCGCTTCACTCGACGAACCCGGCGGCACTCGCCATTATGAATTCGCGCGTCTGCTTGCTGCGCGCGGACATCAAGTGACGGTGATTGCCAGCCCGGTGAGTTATATAACGGGAGCATCCATCCAACTTTCCCAAAATTCAAGGAAAGCTGAGGAAGAGCAAGATGGAAGCATAACTATCTTACGCGCCCGCGTTTATTCTGCTCATCATAAATCTTTCTTCCATCGCATCATTGCTTTCTTTTCATTTATGATCTCATCCTTTTGGATTGGACTCGGCGTGAAGAATGTTGATCTCGTGTGGGGCACATCGCCGCCGATCTTTCAAGGGATGACGGCTTGGTTGTTGGCGAGACTCAAACGCGCAAAGTTCTTGTTTGAAGTCCGCGACTTGTGGCCGCAGTTCGCAGTTGCAGTGGGAGTGTTAAAGAATCCAATTCTGATTCGGATATCCGAATGGCTGGAGCGATTCTTATATCGCCGCGCAGACCGGGTGATGGTCAACAGCCCGGGATTCATTGCTCACGTTACCAGTCGAGGTGCGAGGCGAGTTGAATTGATTCCCAACGGCGCGGCTCCATCTATGTTCGATCCATCCAACGATGGCGCAGACTTTCGTCGCGCAAATCAACTTGAAGATAGGTTTGTCGTGCTGTATGCGGGCGCACATGGAATGTCGAATGATTTGAATGTGGTGCTCGATGCCGCGAAATTGTTGATGGATGAAAAGAAAATCCAAATTGTTTTGCTCGGCGATGGAAAAGAGAAACCGGCGTTGCAAGCGCGCGCGGCGGAGATGGGATTATCGAATGTGAGCTTTATGGCATCGGTGCCAAAATCTGAAATGCCGAATGTGCTTGCCGCCGCAGACGCGTGTATCGCGATTCTGAAACCGCTTGAAGAATATAAAACAACCTATCCGAATAAAGTGTTTGATTACATGGCGGCGGGACGACCTGTTGCGCTTGCAATTGACGGCGTGATTCGCGAAGTTGTTGAAGCCGCACAATGCGGAATTTTCGCCGAGCCGGGAAATGCCTCGGCGTTAGCAAATGTTTTGCATGAGTTGGCGCATAATCAAGAGAAGAGTCAAATGATGGGATTGAATGGACGAAAATATTTGGAGCAGAATTTTAGCCGCGAAGCGATCGGGGAAAAGTTAGTCGCGTTGCTCGAAGAAATGGTTGGAAAGAAAATGTGAGATTGGATCCAGCTTAATGAGGAGATTGCTTCGTCACTACGTTCCTCGCAA
>JBAUMB010000295.1:0-15662 GCA_049578465.1 Anaerolineales bacterium | reverse complement strand
TTCGTATAATTAGGAAAGACTTTACTTATAGCAGGAGAAGGAGAATGCATCATGAATTACAAACTTTGGATTGATGGAAAATGGGCCGATACGAAGGGCGGCAAAATGATGTCTATTGAAAATTCGGCAACGGGTGAAAAGATTGCAGATGTCATCGATGCCAGCCGCGAGGATGTAGATCGAGCAGTCCAAGCTGCGAAACGGGCCTTCTACGATGGGCGTTGGTCAAAGAAAGCGCCCGCGGAGCGTTCAAAGATCATTTGGAAACTGGCGGATCTCCTGGAAGCCAATGCCGAAAGATTGGCAAGAGTTGAATCGGAAAATACCGGCAAGCCATATGCGTTTGTCAGTCTTGGCGGCGACATTCCCTTCGCAGTAGATAATCTACGCTTCTTTGCAGGCGCCGCACGCGATACACACGGATCACATGCCGGCGAATTTATGACCGGATATACATCCATTTATCGCCGCGAGCCGGTGGGCGTGGTCGGGCAGATTGCACCGTGGAATTATCCGTTGATGATGGCGGCGTGGAAGATTGGTCCCGCGCTTGCAGCGGGCTGTACGATTGTATTGAAACCCGCGCCCGGCACGCCGCTTACGACTTTGATGTTTGCTGAGATTATCAAAGAGGCGGGAATCCCTGATGGTGTGGTCAACGTGATTTCCGGCGGCAATGACGCGGGTCAAGCCATTGTTGAGCATCCGGATGTGCGTATGATCAGCCTCACCGGTTCCACCGGCACTGGTAAAAAAATAATGAAGACTGCCGCTGATACGCTTAAGCGTGTTCATCTTGAACTCGGAGGCAAAGCTCCGTTCATCGTGTTTGACGACTCTGATCCTGAACTTGTTGCGGCGAAAGCTACGTTAGCGGCGACCATGAATACTGGTCAGGATTGCACCGCAGCGACGCGTTTGTATGTGGAGAAAAGCAAAGTCAAAGTGATGAAAGATGCAGTTGTTGAAGCGATGAAACATGTGAAGGTCGGCTTGCCGTTCGATGACGGCGTTCAAATGGGACCGTTGATCTCCGGCGTTCAGCGCGAACGTGTTTCTGGTTTTGTTAATCGCGCCAAGGCTCAAGGCGCGAAAGTTCTCACCGGCGGCGGTGTGCCCAAGGGATTTGAGAAAGGTTATTACTACGAACCGACGGTTCTTACCGATGTACAACAGGATTGGGAGATCGTTCAGCAAGAAGTTTTTGGCCCGGTCGTAACCATTCAGGAATTTGAAGATGAAAAAGATGCCCTGACGAAAGGCAATGATGTGTTATATGGACTCGCCGCATCGGTCTTTACCAAAGATATCGGGCGCGCCATGCGCATCTCTTCGCAACTTGAATTTGGCACGGTTTGGATTAACGACCACCTTCCTTTGACGTCTGAAACGCCTCACGGCGGTTTCAAACAGTCAGGTTTTGGCAAGGACTTATCTGCCGAAGCGATTGGCGATTATCAAATCACCAAGCATGTAATGATCTCACAGGTTTAAGTTCATTAACAAAAGGAATATTCTGGAGAATCGCAAAGATGGAATATAAACTTTTTATTGATGGGCAATGGGTCAATGCCGGACCCATGCTGGAAGTAAAGAATAAATATAACGGTGAAATCGTTGCTGCGTTGCCGACCGCGCGCCGCGAAGATGTGGATGCGGCAATTGCCGCGGCCCAGCGCGCCGCACCAGTGATGGCAGATATGCCTGCTTATAAACGCGCTGAGATTCTTTTGAAAACCGCCTCGCTGTTGCGCGAACGTTCCGATGATTTGGCAAAGACGATTGCTGCTGAAGCCGGTAAGGCCCTCAAGTTTGCGCGTTCCGAAGTGGATCGCGCCGTCAGCACATTTACGATTGCATCTGAAGAAGCCAAGCGTTTGCACGGTGAAACTTTTCCGCTGGATGCTGTTCCGTCAGGCGAAGGCTATTTTGGATTCTGGGTCCGACGTCCGGTTGGTGTAATCGCGGCGATTAGCCCGTTTAACTTTCCTCTGAATCTCGTCGCACATAAAGTTGCACCTGCGCTTGCTTCGGGGAATTCGTTGGTTCTCAAACCTGCCACATCCACGCCGCTCGCGGCAGTGAAATTATGTCAAGCGTTACAAGATGCGGGTTTGCCGGCAGGCGCGATCAATTTGATTGTCGGTTCGGGTGGAACAGTAGGTGAGTGGCTGGTCACCGATCCGCGCATAGACAAGATCACGTTTACTGGTAGTCCGCCAATCGGCGCACACATTCTGGCAGTGGCTGGCATCAAAAAGGTGACGCTTGAATTGGGCAACACATCGCCGGTCATCATCGCGCCCGATGCGGATTTGGATTTCGTCGCCAAGCGCTGCGCGGTCGGCGCATATTACAATTCAGGACAAGTTTGTATTTCGGTGCAACGTATCTATAGTCAGAAGCAAGTATACGAGTCATTCTCCGAAAAATTTGTCAAGGCGACAGATGCGATGGTGGTCGGCGATCCGCTTGACGAGCGCGTGGATGTCGGACCGATGATCGACTCGAAGGAAGTGGATCGCATCGAAGGCTGGGTCAAAGAAGCGCAATCCTCCGGCGCAAAAGTTTTGACGGGCGGCAAGCGTGATGGAACCGTCTATTATCCAACCGTGCTGACCAATGTCAATGCTGATATGAAAGTTATTGCCGAGGAAACGTTTGCTCCGGTGGCATCCGTGATTTCGTGTGATGACTTTGAAGAGTCGCTTCGACAAGCGAACGATACTAAGTTTGGATTGCAAGTTGGAGTCTTCACCAAAGATATAGATCGAGTTCTGAAAGCGGTCAAGCGACTCAATTTCGGTGGTGTGATTATCAATGACACGCCAAACTTCCGCGCTGACCATATGCCGTATGGCGGCAATCGCCAAAGCGGATTGGGACGCGAAGGTGTCAAGTTCGCGATGGAAGATATGACCAACATTCAAATGGTTGCGATTCGTCAAACTTCGTAACTCTTAAGAAAGAAAATTTATGGCTGATAAACTTTACGAAGAAAATTTTCCGCACATGACGCCCGCCTGGAGTCGTATCTTCAACTTTGTTGCTGAACGAGCTGAAGGCTCCTATATTTACACGGATGATGGACGCAAGCTTCTCGATTTCACATGCGGTATCGGCGTGACCAATACCGGTCATTGCCACCCGAAAGTCGTCGCCGCGATTCGCGAGCAGGCAGGACTTTTTCTGCATGCCCAAGCCAACATCGTCATTCATAAACCGATGTTGCAGTTAATCGAAGAACTTCGTACAATCGTTCCTGCTCCGATTGATAGTTTCTTCTTTACCAACTCCGGCGCGGAAGCCGTGGAGAATGCGGTCAAGATCGCGCGCGTGGCAACCGGCAAACCCAACATCATTGTGTTCAACGGTTCTTTCCACGGACGCACTGCCGCGACGATGGCTTTGACCACATCAAAGACCGGATATCGCACCGGCTTTGGTCCGTTGCCATCGGGTATTTTTGTGTCGCCGTTCCCGTATGCATTTCGTCTTGGCATGAGCGAGGAACAAGCGAGTCAATATGCGTTGGAGCAACTTGAATACTTACTCGCTTCTCAAACCGCGCCCAAAGAGACCGCCGCGATCTTGATCGAATCTGTTTTGGGCGAAGGCGGATACGTTGTCCCGCCCGCATCGTTTATGAGAGGCTTGCGTGAAATCTGTGATAAGCATAGCATCTTGTTAATTTGCGACGAAGTCCAATCGGGGTTTGGACGCACCGGAAAATGGTTCGGCTTTGAACACTTTGGAATTCTGCCGGATATCGTGACGGTCGCGAAAGGACTCGCATCCGGTATGCCGTTATCGGGAGTTTTTACGCCAACCGAAATCATGAAGAAGCTTGATGTTGGTTCCATTGGCGGGACCTATGGCGGCAACGCGGTCGCGTGTGCAGCAGGCGTCGCAACGATCCGCGCCATGAAAGCAGAAAAGATGCTGGAGAACACGAACGAGCGCGGTTTGCAATTAATGGTCGGCTTGCGAAAACTGCAGGAAGAGTATCCGCAGATCGGCGATGTGCGCGGCAAAGGCTTGATGATCGGTACGGAGTTTATGGTCGGTGATCGACCCGATAAAGCCAAACCGATGGTCAAAGAGATTATCCATGCCGCAGAAGATCAGAACCTTTTGTTGCTGACGTGTGGCACTTACGATAATGTTGTGCGCTGGATTCCGCCGTTGAATGTGACGAGTGAACAAATCAATGATGGGCTGAAAGCCTTTGAAGGCGCGTTGAAGGAAAAGATAAAATAGATTTGTAGGGACTATGAGGATTCGAAAACCTTTTCAATTTCTATCTCCCTGTGGCTGCCTGATGCTGGTAGTTCTGGCTGGATGCTCCGCCCTGAAACCACTAGTTGGCGTCTATCCGTTAATCCCAATTCCGACCAATTTCGCCGTTTGCGGGATATCCTTTGGCTCCACGACAGACGAATCAGAAATATGTTTGAGTGTCCCTAGTTCAGCATATACCCGTGATTCGGAGACAAGTGCTTTTGCAAAACTATTAACCAAATATGGTTGGCGGCCGTGTGCGGATATGGATAATGATTGTTGGTCAGATATTCCTACAGACACTGCAATCCTTGGCGCCTATCGATTCGGATGGGGAACCAATTCGCCGATATTGCTGATCGGGTTAGGAACATTGCCTACTCAAGCTGCAAGTCCTCCTTCCACCATTGACGAATCCACGTACCTAGAAGTGAAACACTGTGGGACAATCACAACCACAAACAATACCGCCCACATATCCAATACAGGGTGCCAGGTCTTATTACCTTAACTAGCTGAGACTCTTCTCGAGCAGGTGATTGGTACGGCTGAAACTTGCAGTATATGCGTACAAGCCTATCAGCGGCGACGCGATCTCAGTGACTAACTCGGGCATATTTCTAATTTGGGACAAATTCTTTTGCAAATAATTAAGAAACGAACTTCTGAAGCGCGGCGGACTTCGGAAGTTTTACATAAGAGCCACCAAAGGGATTCGGACCCTTGACCTGGCGTTTACGAAACGTCTGCTCTACCGACTGAGCTATGGTGGCAATTGATTTAGCGGCGGGGATTATAAAGTAGAAAGAGCAAACTCGCAAGTTTTTATTGACTAGCATCGTCTATAATTATCTGGAGAAATTATGTTACGCGTTGCGATGCTTTCATATCATACTTGCCCACTTGCAACCCTCGGTGGAAAAGATACCGGTGGGATGAATGTCTATGTGCGCGATTTGACGCGTGCATTAGGACAATTGGGAATCCATGTGGATGTATTCACGCGCTCGCAGGATGAACACGTGCCACATGTATTACACGATCTGGGCTATGGCAACCGCGTCGTCCATGTGCCGGCCGGTCCCGAAGTCCCGTTAGCGAAGCGGGAATTAATTGATTACATTCCTGAGTTCGTGAAAGGCATCAAAGCCTTTGCCGCGGAAAAAGGAATCCATTACGATATCATCCACAGCCATTATTGGATGTCTGGGCTGGCGGCCGAATCGCTTTCGGATGCGTGGGGCGGCATTCCCATCGTCCACATGTTTCACACACTGGGCGAGATGAAGAACCGCATCGCGCAATCGGACGATGAACGCGAATCTCCTGAACGTATCACCGGAGAAAAGCGCGTGCTTATCTGCGCGGATCGCATTGTGACCGCAACCTTGGCAGAGCGAACTCAATTGCGTTTTCTTTACAAAGCAGATGATCGGAAGTTAGTGACCATCCCGCCGGGAGTGGATACAAGTCATTTCTATTCGATCCCAGATGATGAAGCGAAGATGGCGATTGGACTCAAGCCGGATGTCCGCATGATTCTATTTGTTGGCCGCATCGAACCGCTCAAGGGAGTGGATACGCTCATTCGTGCCATGTCGTGTCTGAAGCTAAATCATCCGGATCGTCCTGTTCATCTTGCCATCATCGGCGGTGAACCGGACGCCAGTCCGCAACAGATGAGCGTGGAGATGGCGCGTTTGCAAAAGTTGTGCGACGAACTTGATTTAGACCAATCTGTGGTCTTTTTGGGAAAGCGCGGACAGGATACTTTGCCATATTATTATTCCGCCGCTGAGGTGTTGGTCATGCCTTCGCATTATGAGTCATTTGGCATGGTTGCGCTGGAGGCGATGGCTTGCGGAACGCCTGTAATTGCTTCTGAAGTTGGTGGCCTTGGATTTCTGGTGCAGAATGGCGAAACAGGTTATACCATTCCGAATGGCGACCCCGATGTGCTTTGTGATAAATTATCGTCTCTGTTGAATGATACAAATCTGCGCGAAGCAATGGGCAGGCGCGCAGCGGATTATGCACAATCCTACACGTGGGATAAGATTGCCGTCCAAATCGTGGATGTATATCAGGCTTTGTTAAATAAAAAATAACGGAAGCCATTGGCGGCTTCCGTTATTTTTTATGAAGATAACGGCGCGGTTCCGCGCATCCATTTTATATTATCCGGTTCTCTAAGAGCACCCGTCCCGCTCGAACGCCGCAACAATGTATTCAAGCGTGCGATCAACACCGCGCTCGGTACCGGCTTGACGATGAAATCGTCGGCGCCGGAATCCAAAACCATGGCGACCATCGCTGGATCATTGATGGCGGAAAGTACTAGGATTGGAATCTTGCTGATTGTGCGGATTCTTTTGCACATTTCCCAGCCATTAATATCAGGCATCATCAAGTCGAGAGTGATCACATCCGGTGATTTTTCATCGATTAACTGTAATCCCTCCTCGCTGCTGTTTGCAGTTAATACATCAAAGCCATGTGACCGAAGAATGATCGAGAGCAACTCCGTAATCGCATAATCATCGTCAATGGTGAGGACTGTCTTGTTCGTGGTCATGCGCCTATTATCATCGATTCGAGGCGCTTTTTACTTTGCAGGTTATTTACAATCAAGATACATAAAGATGATATTTGTCCTTGGGCAAACGGCTCTTTTTTTGGTAAAATAATTCACAATCTAAGAAGTAATTTTGAACTCAGGAGGTTCGAATGAAAAAGTGGGTTTACCTATTTAATGAGGTAAAGGAAGTTGAAAAACTCAGAGGCGGCGATTGGGATAATGTGAAAGGGCTGGTAGGTGGAAAAGGTGCAGGATTGCTGGATATGACTCGCGCCGGAGTACCCGTTCCGCCGTTCTTCACAGTCACAACCGAAGCGTGCAATGAATTCCAAAAGGAAGGGAAGTTCCCGGCTGGAATGTGGGAACAGGAATTGACGGCACTGAAACGCATCGAAAAGGAGACCGGCAAAAAGTTCGGCGATCCGAAGAATCCACTGCTGGTTTCGTGCCGTTCCGGCGCAAAGTTCTCGATGCCAGGCATGATGGACACGGTACTCAACATCGGTCTGACCGATGAGACTGCGGCGGGCATGGTCAAGCTGACGGGCAATCCGCGTTTTGTATACGATGCCTATCGTCGCTTGGTCGAGATGTTCGGCACCGTGGTGCTGGGAATTCCGGATGAAGCGTTTGAAGAGCCGCTGAAAGAGTATAAGCATAATAAAGGTTACAAGCTCGATACGGAGATGACCGCGGATGATTGGAAGGAAATGGTCCGTGAGTTCCGTGCCGTAGTTAAGAAGCACCAAGGTTTTGATTTTCCACAGGACCCATTCAAACAATTGGAACTTGCAACAGAAGCCGTCTTCAAGTCGTGGAATGGGAAGCGGGCTGTTGATTATCGCAATCATGAAGGCATTCCTCACGACCTTGGCACCGCCGTCAACATCGTGACGATGGTCTTCGGCAATATGGGTGATGATTCAGGAACCGGCGTGGCATTCACTCGCAATCCGTCCACCGGCGAAAAGAAGATGATGGGCGATTACCTGCTCAACGCGCAAGGCGAAGATGTGGTGGCAGGGATTCGCAACACCGAACCGATTGAGAACCTTAAAAATTATATGCCGCAGGCATATAAACAGTTTATGGATATCACCGCCAAGCTTGAAACGCATTACAAGGATATTCAGGATGTGGAGTTCACTATCGAGCGCGGCAAGTTATGGATGTTGCAAACCCGCACCGGCAAGCGCACCGCGAAATCGGCAGTGAAGATCGCAGTCGATATGGCGAACGAGGGTGTCATCTCACGCGAGGAAGCGGTAAAACGTGTTACGCCAGAGCAGGTAGATACATTGCTTCATCCGCAATTTGACTCGAATGCCTTGAAGAACGCGGAGAAGGACGCCAAGTTATTTGGCAAAGGCGTGAACGCTTCGCCGGGTGCAGCTGTAGGTCAGGCTTATTTCGATGCGGACACCGCTGAGAAAATGTCGAAGGAACAAAAGCAAGACGTCATCATGGTTCGTCCGTTCACCAAGCCGGATGATGTGCATGGCATGATCGCTGCGAAAGGTGTGTTGACCAGCGAAGGCGGCGCGACTTCTCATGCGGCAGTGGTGGCGCGGCAGTTTGGCATCCCGTGCATCGTGGGCGCCTCGATGATCAAGATCGATCTTGAAAAACGCGTGATGACCGTTGACAACAAGACCGTACGTGAAGGCGATTGGATTTCCGTAGATGGCACGACGGGTAATGTCTATATTGGCAAAGTGCCGATGACCGCGGCTTCTTTGGAAGAACAAACCGAATTGCTGACTCTGTTGAAATGGGCTGATGAAATTTGCGCTCGTCCTAACATGCGCGTGGCTCCGAAAGGCTGGCCGACGCGCGGCTTGCAGGTTTGGGCGAATGCGGATTATCCGAAAGACGCGCAGCGCGCTCGTTCGTATGGTGCGGTCGGTATCGGCCTGTGCCGAACCGAGCACATGTTCTTTGAGCCGGAGCGACTGCCGATTGTTCAACGAATGATCCTCGCTGAAACCAGCGAAGAGCGCACGAAGGCATTGAATGAATTACTTCCGACCCAGCGCAAAGATTTCGATGGATTGTTCGAAGCGATGGACGGTCATCCGGTGATCATCCGTTTGATTGACCCGCCTCTGCATGAATTCATGCCGTCAGAGGAAGCATTGCTCGAAGAAGTCATCACGATGCGCGTCAAAGGTGAGACGGCTGGTTTGGCTGAAAAAGAGAAACTCTTAAAGTCTGTTCAAGCCATGCACGAGTCGAATCCAATGATGGGCTTGCGCGGCGTCCGATTGAGCATTGTCATGCCTGAGATCGTCGAGATGCAGGTGCGCGCCATCTTCGAAGCCGCGGCGGATTGCGCGCTGCGCGGTATCGTGGTCAAGCCTGAAGTGATGATCCCGTTGACCGGAACCGTGAAAGAACTGGAATGGATTCAGCCCCGCCTGATCCGTATCGCTGCGACCGTATTGGCTGAGAAGAGTGTCAAGAAGTTGGATTATAAATTTGGCACGATGATCGAAATCCCGCGCGCGGCGGTCACTGCCGAGGAAATTGCCACACATGCCGAGTTCTTCTCGTTTGGCACGAACGACTTAACGCAGATGACCTTCGGTTATTCACGCGACGACGCCGAACGCAACTTCCTCATCACGTATGTGGAGCAGGGCATCCTGCCGAAGAATCCGTTCCAGACCTTGGATCGTGACGGCGTAGGAAGATTGATGAAGATGGCGATTGAAGATGGACGCAAGACTCGACCTGAACTCGAAGTTGGGATTTGCGGCGAACATGGTGGCGACCCCGAGTCGATTGAGTGGTGCCACATGATCGGCAACAATTATGTTTCCTGCTCGCCATTCCGTGTTCCGATTGCGCGTCTCGCCGCGGCACATGTGGCGTTGAAATATGCGCCGAAGAAGATTGTTAAGAAAGTGGCTGCACCTAAGAAAAAAGCAGTTGCTAAGAAAGCGGTAAAGAAAGCAAAAGCGAAAACCGCCAAGAGAAAATAAGTAAGCAGTGAAAGCAAAGCCCGAACGAGAAATCGTTCGGGCTTTTTGTTTAACGTGCTGTGTTGAAATATATACTTACGGCAAAGTGCAGGTGCGCGCAACCGTGGTCGCGTTATATATGCCGCTGGCAAGGCTATAAGTATTGCCTGAGGCATCCACACCGACTAGATAGGTATGAGATGGAATTCCGTAGGCTATATATTCGTTCACAGCATAGCCATTAAAGCTATCCCAGCCATTGCCGACGAAACTACCACAGGTGATCGTCACGGTTCCGCCTGTATTCTGTACATACATTCCATCGTTGTCATTGTAATCAGCCGTGATGTGAGTCACGCTCACGTTGCCATTGGTAGTGAGGGAGAGTCCCTCGTCAAACCCCAACGCATTGTACAGGAAGACGTTGGTGCCGGTCATGGTGATGTTTCCAGTTCCTTTGCACCCGCTCACGTAATCGCAATTATCAAAGTACGCGCCGTCACTGCCGTTTTGGTTGTTATTCGCCGTTACATTGCTGGTAGTAATCGCGCCGTCTGATCTTAGATATAAGCCGCCAAAACCGCCTCCGTTATTATTGAAGGTGTTCACGCCGGTCATCGTGATGGAATTATGCGCGTGAGAGCCATTTTCGTTATCAATGTTTGCCCCTCCGCCGGTCACGCTGTCATCAGCCGTCACGTTATTCGTCATCACTGCACCGTTGGCCGCTATAAGCAAGCCGTAGCTGCGGTTGCCATTGAAGACATTGATGCCGGTCAACGTAACACTGGCGCCGCTTTCGAGGTCCGCGCCGTTTACGTACGTGCCTCCATAGCCATTGAAGTCCGCGGTTAGGCTGCTGGCGGTGATACTGCTGCCGGTGTCAATATACAAACCATTACCGCTGTAGTCAGCGAAGACATTGGTGCCGGTCAGGGAAACGTTTCCGCCCGATATTAAATCCACGCCGTCACTATGGGATGTGAGAATATTGCCGATGGCAGTCAAATTGCTGGCTGTGATGGTACTGCCGGTTGTAACTTCCAAACCAAGCCCGTAGTTGAAATTGAAGGTGTTGAGACCCGTCACGTTCACCGTTCCTGAACTGACCAAATCAACGCCCGCGTCAGTAGTGGAATTGCCATTGGTATTTGCCGTCAGACTGCTGGCGGTGATAGTGCCGCTGGTTGAAACCTCCAAACCATCGCCATAGTTGAAATCGAAGGTGTTGAGCCCGGTGAGGCTCACATTTTTGGTGCTGACCAAATAAACGCCCGCGTCACTGGTGGTGGTGCCATTTGTATTTGCCGTCAGACTACTGGCGGTGATGGCGCCGCTGGTGCTGACATACAACCCATACCCATCGTTGAAATCAAACGTATTGACGCCGGTCAGAGTCACGTTTCCATTACTAACCAAGTAAGCGCCCGCGTAAATACCGGAAATGCTATTATCACTAGCGCTCAGATTGTTGGCGGTGATCGTGCTATTGCTCTCAGCCCACAAGCCGTAAAAGTAATTCCCATTGAAGGTGTTTGTGCCAGTTAATGTCACGGCGCCGGTGAGGTCGCCGCCATGGTAAAGGTCCGCGCCAATACCGGTTTTGCTGGCATTGGCGGTCAGGTTGTTGAGCTTGACAGCCCCATACGTTTGAACATCCAGATTATCGCCGTTATTAGCGCTCAATTCATTCGTTCCCAGAAACGTCACAGCCTGCGGTTGGAGGTGACCGAGATAGTCATTCGTGATTAAGATACCTTGTACTCCAGCTCGAGGGCCTGAAGTGCAGTTGCCGCCGCTATAGCCATTGCAATCCGCGGTGACATTGTTCACGGTAACTGCGCCCGTGGAATAAAAATCGGCGCCGGTGTTGCCGTTGTAATTCAAGGCGTTAAGACCGGTCAGGGTGATGCCTTGGGCTGTGTGGGCTCCGTCATTAACCACATATAAGCCACTATCATTTCCGGAAAGTCCATTGTAGTTCGCATTGATGTTGTTCAGGGAGATGGCGCCATCGGATTGTACACTTAGCCCATTATTGGAGTTATCGTTGAACCAGTTGGTGCCGGTGACGGTGATTGCGGAGGGTATGGTGGAACTGGTATTATTCTCTAAAAGCGCGCCAGGGCCAGTATTGAAATCCGCGGTGATGTTGTTGACTGCGATGGCTCCGTTCGAATGTATCTCCAGACCGTCCTCGCTATTTTCGCTGAAACTGCTGGTACCGGTCAGGGTGATCGGGTGCACGGTTGACGTGTCGCAAGAACTGCCGCTCCAGATGCAGTTATCCAGATAAGCGCCGTCGTAACTGGTATTGTTATTAGCGCTCAGCGAACCGGAAGTGATCGAGCCATTGGCAGTCACATTTAAGCCATCACCGAAATTCGAATCGAAGATGTTGGTGCCAGTCAGAGTCACATTTCCGGAATCGACGCAGGCACTGCCGCTCCAGTCACAAGTGTTCACGACTGCGCCATAATACCTATTATTATTGGTTGTCGTATCGGTCAGGGTGACGGTGCCACTCCCTTGGATATACAGTCCGAAATAGCCAGTGAGGTTTTGATCGTTTTGATTGAAGGTGCTGTTGGTGATGGTTGCGCCGGTACCGGGGTAGAGCGCCGCGCCGTAATCACCGTTGTTAATCGCTTGTATGTTGGTCAGGACGATGTTCTTCGAGCTGGAAACATCAAAGCCGTAACCGGTTCCATTTTCAACTTCGATGTTGCTGAGAGTGACGGTGCTGTTCCAGTTGTAAATATAGATTCCCACATCATTAGACCCTAGACCGTTTAGGACCGAGGGTGTGGCTGGATTGACTGTATGTCCGCTTCCGGTCCAGCCGCCTGCCAGAGTCAAGGTGAAGTGGCTCAAAGCCGAGAGCACCGAGCCATTCAATTCACTATAGCTTGTGGAAGAATCTGCTCCTTGCAGAATCCAAATCGTGGAATTGGTGTTAGTCGGTGTCCAAGCATTGGTCTCCACAGCATGAGTAAGTGTTTGGAGATTGGTGTTATCCGCGAGTGGTGAACATCCGCTCATGCCAGCGATGGGCATTGCCACCGTAGACGGACACCAGATCGGGTCGCCGTTATTAACGATATCTTGCGCGGCTTGCGATCCAAGTGGCAGTTTATTGCCGGAAGAATCCAAGACCACAACTTTGGTTCCGCTTGGAACTTGCGATAGTGAATTGGAAGAACCTTTGTTTGAAGTGCGTCCTCCGTCAGAGGGCGGATTAGTTGGCGGCGTTGTGCCGCTATCTGCCAATGCGGGTACCGTTAAGATGGCGCTCAGCACGAAGACGATCAAGGTGCTGGCGGAAAGAATCGAAAACAATCTATTCTTTAACATTCTCTCTCCTTTAGTGAAATATCAAACAATCCTGATATTAAACACATCAGGTGGATTTAAAATCCACCTGCCTAGTTGAGCAAAATATTCAATGATGATTTGAGTTGCGTAAAGGTCTTAACCATCACCTCTCTTTCAATTAATGGAAAGATACTAGACTCTACCAATGAATAGAAAGATGCAACAATTTGCAACGATGTATATCATACAACAATAGAAATGAATAGGTTATCCATCCAAAGTACTGGCGAAGTAATGCTTACCGCTTTGATATATCTGCGTATTCAATCATCATATCCGCGGGAGATACTTTGATCTTTTTGAAGTTCTCAAAAATTAGATCGCGAAAGGTTAATCCGCGCGATTGGCAAGACAATGATTTAGTTGGTAACCCTGGTGGGTTACTCGGTACGGTTACCGGGTTTATCGGTGCCCTTACCGATCGAGCCGATATGCTTGCTGGTTTAGTCGGTACGGTTACCGGGTTTGTCGGTGCTCTCACCGATCAAGCTGGTGTGCTTACTGATTTAGTCGGCAAGGCTGCCGGTTTAGTTGGTAGGGTTACCGGGTTTGTCGGTGCCCTTACCGATCAAGCCAGTGTGCTTACTGATTTAGTCGGTGAGGCTACCGGTTTAGTCGGTAGGGTTACCGGGTTTGTCGGTGCCCTTACCGATCAAGCTGGTGTGCTTACTGATTTAGTCGGCAAGGCTACCGGTTTAGTCGGTAGGGTTACCGGGTTAGTTGGCAACCCTACCGATCAAGTCGGCGTGCTGATAAGACTGCCTTTCCACTAGTAAAGCATAATGGAGGGACGCCCGAAGAAAGGCATCCCTCCAGTGTTTGATCTAAAACGGGTTATGTTTTTGTCCCTTATGGCAAAGTGCAGGTAGGCGATGTGGTTACGGTGCCTGCAAGCCAGTTCTGCAGAGAACCGGAATAATTTCCTGCAGAATCCACGCCGATCAGTGTGGTGGAGCTTGGGGTTGCGGTTTCGTTGATGCCATAGTCTTCGCCGGCATTATGGCCAGTACCATTGCCGATGAAACTGCCGCAAGTCACTGTGACTTTTCCTGGTGTTTGAACCAGCAACCCATCGAAATAATTGAAATTGGCTGTGATGTGGGTGAGGCTCACCGCGCCGTCGGAAACTATAGAAACACC
The DNA here is from genome assembly GCA_049578465.1 of Anaerolineales bacterium. GTDB lineage: Bacteria > Chloroflexota > Anaerolineae > Anaerolineales > Villigracilaceae > Fen-1038. Next base: position 1,325 of record JBAUMB010000295.1, on the reverse strand, counting down.
ATCTGCTCCGTTCTTCAGGAACGTGTTGGTTCCCAGCAGGCTCACAGATTGCGGATGTGAAGAGCCAAGGGCATCATTCTCAATGATGAGGCCGTATGCTCCGTTGGATTCGTCGGTCACATTGTTTAAAGTAATGGCGCCCTTGGAATCGAAACTTGCGCCATAGCCACCGGTGCTATTGCTGAAGGTGTTATTACCGGTGAGCGTGATCGCTTCGGGCGTGGAATTCAAAGTGGTCGAAGAGTTATCGGCAAACAAATCTCCGTAGATATTACCGCTGGCGTTAATGTTGTTCAACGTGATGGCGCCATAAGAATGGATATTCAAGCCCCCACCTCCATTACCATCAAACCAGTTGGTGCCGGTCACTTTGATGGCTGCCACGAATCCATTATTGTTGTATAGTTGGACACCGGTGCCGCGGTTACCATCCGCGCTTATATTATTGAGCGTGATGGCGCCCTTCGAATCGATATTGAGGCCCGGACCGGTACCTCCGTTACTATCGAAGCTGTTCGTGCCGGTTAGAGTCACTGCGCCGGTCACATCTTGGGTAAGGCCAAGGAAGTAAAGGTCCGCGCCGCTGCCGCCTAGGCTGCCATTGGCCGTCAGATTGTTGATCGTGATGGCTCCGTAGGTTTCCGTAGCCAGATTATCGAAGCCGTTCGAGGACAGGTTGTTGGTTCCTAGCAGGCTTACGGATTGCGGATGTAATGAGCCAAGGGCATCATTCGTAATGAGCACGCCGAACGATAGATCGGAGTCGGCAGTGACATTGTTTACAGTAACGGCGCCCTTGGAATTGAGGCTTGCGCCATAACCGCCAACGTCATTGCTGAAGGTGTTATTGCCGGTGAGCGTGATCGCTTCGGGCGTGGAATTTAAAGTGGTCAAAGAATTATCGGCATATAAACCTCCGTAGCTATTACCGCTGGCGTCAATATTGTTCAAAGTGATGGCTCCGTAGGAGTGGACGGTCAAGCCTCCGCCTCCATTATCATCGAACCAGTTAGTGCCGGTAATTTTGATAGGCTCCATGAATCCGTACTCGTTATCTAAGTCGCCGCCAGTGCCGCCGTTATCATCCGCGCTTACATTATTGACTGTGATGGCGCCGGTTGATTCGATATCCAACCCATCGCTGTGGCTATTACCGCTGAAACTGCTGGTGCCTGTCAATGTGACTGCCATGGCAGAACTCGCACCTGAGTTATCCAATCGAGCGCCGTAGCTGTAATTATCATTGGCTTCCAGCCCACCAGAGGTGATCGCTCCGCCGCTTTGAGCGTCCAACCCATAACCTTGATTCCCGTCGAAGATGTTGG
>JBAUMB010000294.1:0-8553 GCA_049578465.1 Anaerolineales bacterium | reverse complement strand
ATGCAATTGCTGCAACTTCTTGGTCTTCTGTTGTTATTGCAGTGGGATCATCAGGAGGCACAATTTCTAATGTTGTTGGTTGATCGGTTATGCCCACTAACACCATTTGCTCAAAAGATTGGTTCGTGCCATCTGGTAATGTGGCCTCCAATTCCAATGGATACACTCCCGGATCAAGCAAAACGTATACGCCTTGCAGCGCCACCATGCTTCCATTGCCCATTGGGAAGAAGTGCAAAGGCTTATCAACAAGCATGCCGCTTAGTGTCACACCGTTCGCGGGCTTGACAATAATCTCAGCGGTTCCGCCTTGTTTGAATGGCAGGTTCGGGATTTGAACATCCACAAAAGCAGACGGCAATCCGCTGACAGCCTGATTTGATGCGGATCCGGTTCCAGGAGCATATAACACATCATCGGGTAACGCATCCCACGTGCCGCTCAAGCCGTTGAGCGCAACCATCGTCCATGGATTTGTATTTTGCTTAACCGCCATTTCGAGAAGCGATTCTCCGGCGTCAGGCGTTGAGCGATTTGTTAAGGTGGAAGCGTTGTCCTGTTGAGGCACGATCATGTTCGCACCGACATAAAATTCGCTGGGGCTGATGATGTGATTCAGCTTTTCAAGCAAAGTTGCTGAGATTTGCGTCTGACGCACGAGGCTGCGGAAGGAATCCCCAAAGTTGACGACATCGGTGCCGAGTGTACCTGTTACGCCTTCCAAACCCGGAATGATCAATTGCTGACCCGCTTGAATGGTATTTGGATCTGTGATGTTATTTGCAGTCATCAAGTCGTTCAACGAAATGCTAAAGCGATCCGCAATGGACGATAGCGTATCTCCGGATTGAATGATATAGCTCGGCCCGGATACCGGCGTCGGCGTGGCTGTTTGCGCGAAAACCGGTTGCGCTGTGAAAATGGAAATTAAGAGAATCAAAACTAGAAAGCGTTTAGGCATTTTTGAATTGTACTTTATCGCCGACCTCGTAATCGTTATATCGGCTTGGATGAGCTTCCAATGTATACCGCGCGGCTTTGGCAGGGAAGTAGGCGGGCCGCCACATTTTAGCCAGCACTTTGTCTACTACGATCATTTCAGAGTTAATCCAAAACACGGCGATATCGAAAGACATGAAGAACATATGAATGGAAGAATCGGCGCGCGAATCTTTTCCGATCACGAGAAGCAGACCTTCATCCGGCTGGAGAACGGAACGGAACATTAGTCCGCGCAAACGGCCAAGGAACGTATCGCAATATTCGATGCGAGCTGGATTGTTGATTTGTTTGTTTTGGTTTTGTATAAAAATATAAGATGACATCGTCTAATGAAAACGGGGCGTTCCTTGGATTTTATTTAGGAACACGCCCCGTTACATTCGGATTTGATTTGCTTCAAGGCACTGCTTTTTTCTGGCTAATGACTTTTTCCACGCTGTTCATTAAATCCTGCGGACTGAATGGTTTGGAAATATAATCATCCACTTTGGCGATGTGCAGACCGAGGACTTTATCAATGCTTTGCGCTTTGGCGGTGACCACTATGACAGGAATATTGCGCGTGGATTCATTTGCCTTCATTTGTTGGTATACTTCCCAGCCATCCATATCAGGCATCATCAAGTCGAGCAATACGAGATCAGGCAATTGCTCACGCACTGCTTTAATTCCTGCGGTTCCACCCGCGGCGCCTGATACTTCAAAGCCTCGGCGCCCAAGGATGAGCCGAATCAAATCGATCATCTCTGGCTCATCTTCAATACAAAGGATTCGTTTTGCGGATTTTTCTTCCATAATTTTCTGTTGATAGTTTACCATAATGCTGGAATCAATGAAAGATGAAAATCATTACTTGGAATGTAAATGGCATTCGTGCCGCGTTGAATAAAAATGCATTCGACTGGACTTCCGCACAAGATCCGGATTTGCTGTGCTTGCAAGAAGTGAAAGCGCGGCCCGAACAGTTGAGCGAGGCGCAGGGTCAGGCATTGAAATATCCGTTTGCATGGAATCCGGCGGAGCGTCCGGGTTATAGCGGCGTGGCGACGTTTTATCGCGAGCCGCCGGATGAAATCCAATTCGGATTAGATGATCCGCGATTTGATGTCGAAGGTCGCGTCATCCGGACCCGCCAGCGGGATTTCGTTTTATTTAACATTTACTTCCCGAATGGTCAGCGCGGCAAAGAGCGCGTGGATTATAAATTGGAGTTTTATGCGCGCTTGCTTGAGGTTTGCGATGAACTGCATCAACGAGGAGAAAATATCGTCATTACCGGCGATTTCAACACGGCGCACATGCCGATTGATCTGAAGAATCCCAAAGAAAACGAATCGACTTCAGGTTTTCTGCCCGAAGAACGTGAATGGGTGCAAAAATTCTTAGATCATAATTTTGTGGATGCTTATCGTTGTTTGTATCCGGACAGAATCCAATATACGTGGTGGACATATCGTTTTCAAGCCCGCGAGCGCGGTATTGGCTGGCGAATTGACTATTTTCTTGTCTCTGAGGCGCTGATGCCGCGGGTCAAAGATGTAATCATTCATGAAAATGTATTGGGATCGGATCACTGCCCAGTGGAAATGGTCATAGAATAGAGCTATTGCTCGAGGATTCCCGAATGAACACTATATTAGAAAATCATATAAATAATCACTTGGGGCTATTCGCTAGGCGGGTAGGTTGGTATAATTTCCGCTCTAAGGTTTGGAGGAATCTGTGAATTCACGTACTCAATCGTTCATCATCTACTTCCTCTTGATTGTTGCAATCGGTGCGATGCTTTACGTTGGTTTTAAGCAAGATAATAACGCACCAGCTCCGCTGACAATCAATCAGGTAGCGCAGTCGATTCAAAATGGCGAAGTGGCCCGAGTTATCATTGAAAGCGATACTCAGATTCATATTGTTTATAAATCTGGCAAGGAAGCTGACTCCAATAAGGAATCGAGTGCCACGTTGGTGGATCAGTTAGTCAGCCTCGGAGTCACGGCCGCACAACTTTCACCGAATGACGTGATCATCGAAGTTCAGCCGCCATCACCATGGGCAGGTATCTTAAGCAGTCTGCTGTATATTCTGCCGGTGGTTTTCATGGCGGGCGTGTTGTGGTTTATTTTTCGTCAGGCACAGGGATCGAACAATGCCGCCATGGCATTTGGAAAAAGCCGCGCCCGCATGTTTAGCGGTGAACATCCAACTGTGACATTTCAAGATGTTGCCGGTATCGAAGAATCAAAACAGGAACTTGCGGAAGTTGTCGAGTTCTTGAAAGAGCCGCAGAAGTTCATTGAACTCGGCGCGCGCATTCCGAAAGGTGTTTTATTGGTCGGACCTCCCGGCACCGGCAAGACATTGCTTGCGAAGGCTGTATCCGGTGAAGCCGGCGTGCCATTCTTCTCCATTTCAGGTTCTGAATTTGTTGAGATGTTTGTCGGTGTAGGCGCAAGCCGCGTGCGTGATCTGTTTGAACAAGCTAAACGTCATTCGCCGTGCATTATTTTTGTAGATGAAATTGATGCAGTCGGACGACAACGCGGCGCGGGTTTAGGTGGATCACACGATGAACGCGAGCAAACTCTTAATCAAATGTTGGTTGAGATGGACGGTTTCGATACCGATACCAACGTGATCATCATTGCCGCAACTAACCGCCCAGATATTTTGGATCCAGCGCTTCTGCGTCCCGGTCGTTTTGATCGTCGCGTGACGTTGGATCGTCCGGATGTTAAAGGACGCGAAGCAATTCTCAAAGTTCACGCCAAGGGCAAACCGCTGGAGCCGAATGTCGATCTGGCATCCTTAGCGCGCGGAACACCGGGTTTTGTCGGCGCTGATTTAGAGAATATGATCAATGAAAGCGCGATTCTCGCGGCTCGGCGCAATAAGAAATCCATTGGTCAGCCGGAGCTTGAAGAGGCGATTGAACGCGTGGTGATGGGCCCCGAACGAAAGTCGCGATTGATTTCGGATGAAGAGAAGCGCATCATTGCTTACCATGAAGCGGGTCACGCGGTCGTTGCGAATGCCATCCCTGAAGCGGATCCGGTTCAAAAGATCACCATTGTCGGACGCGGCCAATCGGGCGGCGCCACATGGTATCGTCCCGATGATGATCGTCTATTGTTTTCTCGCAAGAAAATGATCGCGACTTTAGCAGGCGCCCTTGGCGGCCGTGTGGCTGAAGAATTGGTCTTTGATGATATTACTTCCGGTGCATCGAATGACATCGAGCAAGTGACACGTATGGCGCGCGCCATGGTTACCCGCCTTGGCATGAGCGATGCATTAGGCCCGATGGTGTATGGTCAAAAAGAAGAATTGATCTTCCTTGGACGTGAGATTTCGGAACAGCGCGATTATTCTGAAGCCATTGCGCAACAGATTGACCAAGAGGTCCGCAACTTGGTGAATGAGGCTTACAAGCTTTCCAAGAATTTGTTGACCAGTTATCGCACCCAATTGGATGCGGTTGCGAAAAGATTATTAGAAGCGGAAACGATTACGCGCGAAGAATTCGAAGCGATCTTCCCGCCGCCGTTCCCCAAGAAGAGCGGAACGCCACAACCCGCGCCGCAACCAGCTTAGTAAAAATAAAATGCAAAAAACAAAAACGCAATTCCGTTTACAGGAATTGCGTTTTTGTTTTATTTATTGTTGATTAAGCTTTTACGCCCTCTGTTTCTTTATGTTGTTTCACCAACTCGCGCCGTAAAATTTTTCCGACGGTTGTCTTTGGCAGTTCAGTTCTGAATTCATAATGCGTCGGGACTTTATACGCGGCCAATCGTTCCTTGCAGAATGCTTTGATTTCATCTATGGTTGCTTGTTGACCGGGCTTGAGCACAATCCACGCCTTAACCGTCTCGCCGCGATACGGATCGGGAATCCCAGCCACGCCGACTTCCAAAACTTTCGGATACGCGGCGATAGCTTCTTCCACTTCGCGCGGCCAAACTTGGAATCCGCCCGGCTTGATGAGTTCTTTCTTTCGATCCACGATATAAAAATATCCATCTTCGTCCATGCGCGCAATGTCGCCAGTGAATAACCAAATCTTTCCATCTTTCAACTTGCGCAATGAGTTGGCGGTTTCCGTTGGCATGTTGTGATAACCCTTCATCACTTGCGGCCCATTGATGACCAGCTCGCCAATCTCGCCCAAAGCCATTTCGGTTTCGCCGTCATCGAGACTGATGATCTTGCAATCTACATCGGGCAATGGCATTCCGATTGAACCGGTTTTGTTGACTCCCATTAATGGATTGCAATGCGTCGCGGTCGGCGCTTCAGATAAACCGTAACCTTCGAAAACTTTTCCGCCGCTCAACTCTTCGAATCTTTCTTTCGTCTCGCGCAGTAATGGTGCGGAACCGGAGATGCAAGCTTTGATAGATTTAAGATTATATTTTCCGGCTTTGACATCCGGGTTGTTATTGATGGCGTTGTAAAGAGTGGGCACCCCGGGGAAATTTGTCGGATGATATTTGTGGATGTTTTCCAGCACATCGGGAATGTCGCGCGCATTCGGGATCATCACCATGGTCGCGCCGTAAGCCAGCGCGTAACACATCCCCGCCACCATTCCATAAACATGGAAAAGTGGAATCGCCATCAGCACAGTTTCCTTGCCTTCTTCCATGCCGGTAAACCATTCTTTAACTTGCAAAGAGTTTGCCACTACGTTGCGATGCAAAGCCACCGCGCCTTTTGAGACGCCCGTTGTCCCGCCGGAATATTGGAACAGGGCCGTGTCATCGGGACCAATATCCAGCTTGGGACGTTGCGTAGGTTGATATTTTGCCAGCAGATCTTTCATCCAAACATCGCTATCCGCCAGCCCGCCTTCGATTCTGAATCCGCCTTTTTTCTCGCGCGCCAGCGTGAACAATAAACTCGTGATTGGAGGCAAAGCTTCCTTGATATTCGTAACGATCAGCTTTTTGATTTTCGTATCCGGCTGCGCGGCTTTGATGGTTTTATAAAAGTTCGTCATCACGAACATGATTTCGATGCCCGCATCGTTGGCTTGATGCGCGATTTCCGGCGGCGTGTAAAGCGGATTGGTTGCGACCACGACTCCGCCTGCTTTGAGAATCCCGAAATAGGCGGTGATAAATTGCGGCGTGTTCGGCATGAAGATTCCGACGCGGTCACCTTTCTTGACGCCCATATCCGCCAGCGCCGCGGCAATGCGATCGGTTTGTTCGTTCATCTCTTTGTATGAAATGACCGCACCTTTAAAAATCGTGCAGGCGCGGTCGGGATATTTGCGGGCGGACTCTTCCAATAAATGAAACAGCGGTTCCTTGGGATAATCAATATTTGCAGGCACTCCTTTGTCGTAATGCGCAATCCACGGACGGTTATTCATGGCGTTCCTCCTTTGCGGGTTTAACAAAGTATATAACAAAATGAAATTAAAAGTCAAATCAAGATTCGGGAATTGTTTGACGGATTAACAGAACAATTTTCTCGATGACATTTTCTTCGCCAGCATAAAACCAACGGATATTTGGGTCGGATTCTTTGAACCAATTACTTTGTCTGCGGACGAAGATTCTTGTGGCGCGTCGCATCTCGACTTTGGCTTGCTCAACGCTTAATTTGCCTTCGATCACGCTGACGCATTCGCGATATCCAATCGCTGACATCGTTGGCAAATCACTCGAATAACCTTTTGCCAATAAACCTTTGACTTCATCCACCAATCCATTTGCAAACATAGACTCGATTCTCTCATCAACGCGTGCATAAAGTTCTGATCGTGGACGCATCAATCCAATTGTTATCAATTGATATGGTGATTCGCTTTGTCCGCGTTGCTCAGAGAATTTTTTACCGGTTGTCAAAATTACTTCCAAAGCTCGAATAGTTCGACGCACATTGCGCGCATCAATCTTATTTGTAGCTTCTGGATCGAGCGATCTCAATTTCTCGTAAAGAAAATCTTTTCCTTTTTCATTCTTCTCTTTTTCTAGTTCATCACGCAATTTTTCATCTGGCTTTACTTCCGGTGGACTCCATCCTTCGGTGACTGCGCGGACGTATTGTCCCGTCCCGCCGACAAGTAATGGCAGTTTGCCGCGTCCATGAATATCAGCAATGGCTTCACGCGCTTTTTGCTGAAATACAGCCAGCGATAAGATTTCATTTGGATTGGCAATATCAATCAAATGATGAGGAATGCGCGCTTGTTCTTCGTGCGTGGGCTTGGCGGTGCCGATGTCCATGCCGCGATAGAACAGACGCGAATCTGCCGAGACAATCTCGCCATTGATTCTTTCGGCAAGTTGAATGGCGATTTCGGTCTTGCCTACGGCAGTAGGACCGACGAGAATGATGAGAGATTGTTTTAACATTTACATGTTATCGAACATGAGTTTATACAACATCAATCGATTCACCTTTCCAACGAAATGCTCGGCGGATATTCTCAACTATTGCATCACGCTTATTTTCATCAATGAGTTCATTCTCATAAGGCGGCTCCCAGTTTCGAATTGATTCTTTCCAAATTGCGATATTGCCTGGACTGGCTTCTATCTCAGAATACATATAGAGCCTTTTGTCGCCCTCAGTGTAGAGAATTCTTGTCATCTCGACTTTAATCGAGAAGCCATCATCGCTTTCAATTACATTTACTCGTGGGATTTTAAACATATAACACCTGCTGTCGCTGGAATCATATTGCATTCTCAAAATGTTTGATCTCTGCTTTGCCGTTCACTTCTTCCACTGCAATCACATCAATCTGCCAATGGTCAATCTCGTTTTGCTGGGCGTAATGTTCGGCGCAAGATAACATATGCTGTTGTTTGCGCGGCGTGACGGCGATCTCCGGTGGTCCAAGCGAACTCGATGTGCGCGCTTTGACTTCCACAAAAATGGTGAAGCCATCTTTCTGTGCGATCAAATCTATTTCGCCATATGGCGTGCGAACGTTGCGCGCCATGATCTCGTAACCTTTGGCGGATAAATAATCCGCCGCGGCTTGCTCGCCCCATTGACCAATGCGTTGATTATGATGTGTCATTTAAATAATATATACCTTGTCGCCCTGAGCGAAGCGTAGCGAAGTCGAAGGGTCTCAAATAATGTTGCATGAGGCTCTTCGGTCGCTTGGTCTCGATTTGCTTTGCTACTCGACCAGCGCTCCCTCAGAGTGACATATAAACTCATTGCAAAAATTTCTCCAGCAGTCCGCGCAAACGGACTTCCCAATTTTCTCGGCGCGGGCGCGAAGCATAAACGAGTCGCTCATATTGTTCCAGCATCGTTTTCGTTGTCCGCTCGATGGCATAACGGGTGGATGCTTGGCGCGCCGCGTCGCCCATTTGCTTGCGCAAGTTTGCGTCGAGGCACAGACGCGTAAGTTTCGCGGTGAACGATGCTAAGTCTTGCGTTGTCAGAAATCCGGTCTTGCCATCTTCGATTGTATCGCCAACGCCGGGCGATTCGATTCCGATCACGGGCAGTCCGGATGCCATGCCTTCGATCACTGAAAGCGGATGGACTTCAGTTATCGATGCAGTGACAAACGCGTCG
>JBAUMB010000293.1:0-19332 GCA_049578465.1 Anaerolineales bacterium | reverse complement strand
CCTTTTTTTAAAATAATATTGCCATACTTAACTGTTTCTCCAGTCATGAGAACAGCAAAAGCTTGCTTAGCCCTATCATAGAAATCAAGGCGTTCAATATGTTGAATGGGCGGAGTCTTAGGCCAGTGTTTGTCAATAGCTTGTCGATATGAAATTTCGACTGCAGGATCGAGCTGGTCACCTGAAGCGGCGGACATCATAATCAAAGGACTTTCAACATAAGTATCCAAAGCAAAAAGAGGCAGGATGGCATCCAACATAGCGGGAATCTTTAAGCCATCTGCCCGCAACACTCGTTTTCCAAAGGTGTCACCCGGAAAATGTGCATCGGCAAGTACAATTTCATCACCGTGACCCATACGATAAAGGGTCACCAACAAGTCCGGAGAAATCAAAGGGGATATTCCGATCAACATAAATCTTTGCTCCTTGTCTTCTTCATATCTTTCAAAAATCGAATCTAGCGAACCAGATACAACGCCTCTAGGCTTTTTACTCACTGGTCGTTTTCGAGGTGGATGACGTATCCTTCGAATTCATTAGCAAAGTGAATGTCTAATTTATTGCAAATTATTTTTAGATCAAGGATTGGACCTGCCAGAATATGAGCAACCCGCCAATTTCCTTGAGGAAGATCAATCACCATTTCCTCTGTAAAAGGTCTGGCAAATGTATGTGCTACCAACAAGGCCTTACGATTATCTGTCGAAGTGCGCAAAACGGCTTGAGTGCCTTGCGGATGTTGCCACGATAATCCAATATGTTGATAAAGCTTGCTCTTGCCATGTTTGATGATTGGTGCAACCTGGTTGTAGAAACTGATAATTTCTTGTACGAGTAACCATTGCTCCTCATTAAGTTCATCGATTTCGCCGGAGAGGCATAATCTTCCCAGGAAGCCAGCGGCCAATGAATATGTCAAGCGCTGACGTGAATCAGAAGCATGAAGAACAGCCCAAATTTGGGACTGTCGCGGCAGGATGAGTCTTTGCAAGTTGGCCGCAATAATTGGGATTTCTTGTGATTCGTGAGCATCTGAAAAAGAAGCCATACTCGCGAGGGCAAGCATCGAAGGCTCTAATCTGTGTCCGCCCGAAGCGCAGATTTCAATCACCAGATCCGGGAGTTCTGTTCGCATCTCACGGAAAAAATCTTGCACACACATGATATGCAGACGCAGGCCTTCTCCCAGAGACTCTGCGCCATCGACCCCGATGCCAATCGTTTCGTTGTAATCCACTTTAATGTAACCAAATCTAGTTTCACGCAGAAAAAGAATGACCTTCTTGTATAAATAATCGCGTACCCACGGATCCCGGAAATCCCAAAACCGACGTTGCCCCGCCAATACGGGAATACCATCTCGCTTAAGAAAATGATCAACCGTCTGGTTGAACAATTTCGATTGGTTGCCAACAACTTCGAATTCAAACCATAAACCGGGAATCAATCCCTGCTCGCGGATGAATTTCGTGGTGGCAGCAATTCCATCAGGGAATAGTGCGGGGCTTGGCGTCCAGTCTCCCTGATTCAAATCCCAATTGCCGTTTTCTCCGCGATACCAGCCCGCGTCTATGACAAGATATTTCGCGCCGGAGCCTTTCAATCTTCTGGCAAGGGCACAAACGCGTTCATGTGTCGGATTACCCCAAGTCGTACAGAATTCATTTACCAGAACTGGCAAAGCCTGTTCGCTGTCTGGTGCCTGTTCAACAGCCCTCGACTGCATTGCTGTCAGGCGCTGACATAGATCATCGAAATCCCCTTTGACAGTAGTGACATAAGCCAACGGGCCGGTGAATATCTCGCCTGGGGCTAAATATTTATACCAATGGCCAAGCTCGCGGTCAGCCAGTCCCCCTGAAAAACTTAATTGATCATCACGGCGATATAGCTCCATTTGCCATGATCCGGGCCAAGCTAAAGTTGCGCCCCAGAAAACACCCGCACTGCGGTCTTCGATGGCCGCAAATGGGTGATAACCATGGACAGGCATCGATCCCACTTGTCCAAATCGCTCGGCTCGAACGCCATGCCCTGACCAAGATCGTTCCAGATGAAGTTCCTCGATTGGCTGACTAATGTGGCGACCCTCTGCCGACCAAAAACTGCGAAACCGATGAAAATGGAGGCGGTTAGGGGCATCATCTGAAGCAAATGGGGTAATCCCCCCTAAAGAAAAACTGGACAGCATTTCCAGTCCAAGTTTTTCCGATCTGTCATTGCGAATTGTCGTAAAAAAGGTGAGGGCTTCATCGCCCCGGTAATAGCGTACATGGTGCTCACAGGAATAACCACGGGCAGAATTCAAATAGGTTATTATCTCTGTTTCATCACCTTGTTCAATTTTCTCCTGCCTAGAATACCGTAGACTGGATAAAGTTTCACTGTTACGCATCGTGATGCCCTGGCTGAAACCATCTAATGAATCCCCAAGAAGTTTAAATTGAACGAGGGACTCAAGCTTCTGCGCACGCACATCGAGAAATTTTTGTGGTTTCAAGGGTAGAAATTCGCGATGCTCCACCAGCTCGTCTGTCATACAATCTGGATAAAGAAAAAATCCAACTGTCTGAGAACCCGGTTCCTGCACATATTCGATCCACATATCACCAAAATGATATCTAGATATAGGGGTAATAAATTTTGCAAACAAATCTTTCTTTTCCTATTAGTTAGGATGTCTTAACCTTTAACTGATCCAGTGAAGGCACCAGAGACTACATAACGCTGTGATAAGAGGAAAATGATGACAACCGGCACAATTAAGATCAATCCAGCCACCGCGGCTTCCGCATACTGGAAGTGGATCGCTCCAGGAGTTGGATTGAAACCTGGTTCAAGCGCCGACGTACTCCCAAGAACTGTTTGAATACCCACTGGTAAGGTGAAAAGCTTATCGTCGTTCAACATCACATACGGGCCAAAGTAATTATTCCAATTTGCGTTGAAACTAATGAAGGCCAATAGACCCAATAAGGGTTTAGCCAGCGGTAAAGCAATATGAAGGAATATTTCAAATTCAGTGGCTCCGTCCACGCGCGCCGCATCTATTAGTTCTAAAGGTAAGGAGGTTCTATAATAGATGTAGGTTAAATACGTACCAAAAGGGAAAAAACAGGCCGGCAAGATAACCGCCCATGGAGTATTAACAAGATGCACCAAATTCAACTCTAGGAACAGCGGCAGAACTAGTGCTGAAGTTGGTAATAGCATGGTGATTAATGTCAGCCATAGCAACAAATTCCTGCCCGGAAAACGCCTAACGGCTAGAATATAACCTGCCGGAAGACAAAGCACCAGACTGACGAGTAAAGAAAGCAAACCGTAATACAGGGAGTTACCAAACCACAATGCCACCTCACCATTTTGATAAATCAGAACGTTCTTCCAGGCAGTAATATACTGGGCAAAGGAACCAAACGCCAAAGGACTAAGGCTGGAAAACTGTGAGGTGTCTTTGGAAGGCGCCAAAAGCAACCAGATAATGGGGATCACAAAATAAATCAAGAATATCAATAACACAGCCCACCGTAGAATGAACCCAAAAATCCCGATATTGCCTACGGATTTCTTGAACCACCTAGTCAACATATGAATACTCCTTATTCTGAGTAGCCTATCGGCTCGAGCGCGACTCTAGTCTTCAATCTTGAAAAAACCGGTCCAACGAACCATTAAGTAAGATGCTCCAAGGCCTATAATCAGCATGATCAGAGCCAGCGCGGCTGAGGCCCCGAAATTTCCCAAATCGAAAGCAAAGGAGTATGCCAATTGGTTCGGCGACCATACGAGCGGTACGTTGGCATGGATATAGGTTTGATTCCCGAGTAACTGGGGCTCCACAAAAAGCTGTACGTTGCCAGCGAAGATCAAAATAAATTGATAAATGATATACGGCTGGATGAGGGGCAGTTTGATATACAGCGCTTTTTGCCACTCATTACAACCATCCATGGTGGCTGCTTCCATGACTTCCGTTGAGATGCCCTCTAAAGCACCATACTGGATCACGATCCACATCCCCGCCCCAGAGAAGAAACCCATGATTAAAAAGATGAATGGTAAGCTGACCGGGGTAATAGTGTCACCAAAGGCTTTTAGGCCCACAGATTTAAGCAGGAAACCAAATGGGCTCATATTCGGGGTCAACATAAAAATGATCAGCAACACTACTGCAGGGCCGACAACTGCACCTGGAATGAAAAAAAGCGTCCGCAGGGTGGAAGCAACGCGCCCGGGCCGCATGTGCAGCAACAGTGCAAGCAACACCACGAGCGCTATTCCCACGGGTACTGAAATGAGCAGGAATTCTCCGATGTTGGCGAAAGTAAATCCAAACCGGGAATCCTTAAATACCGTAATGTAGTTTTTTATGCCGGCAGCAAAATAGCGCGGCAGGCCCGTGGAAAAATCTGCAAAGCTGATTAAGAAGGCATAGATCCCAGGCCCCAGACCAAAAGCCAGCATAAACAGAATATACGGCAGCAGAAATAAATATGCTTCACTATTCCGCCTATTCCAATATCGGCGAGGGCTTGAAGCGTCGACTTTCTTTTCAGACTGGTCTTCAACATGCATGTTCAGGTTTGTCATGAAATCCTCCAAATAAATCTAAACCCTTATCCTAGGTAGGGGCGCTGCAACCCCTACCTAGGATGAATAAAGGAGAATTCGAACTAGCGCTCGCTACTTACTAACAACGTTGTAACCTTCAGCTTGGGCGAGCGGCGTGAAGAGAGTAGTTATCTCAGACAAGTTACCTGAGACTGTTAATTTTTTCTGGTACGTGTCCTGTGTAAACTGGGTCAAAGGTGAGATGAGGTCGAACCGGGGCCAATTGTCTAGTGGCGAGATCTCATCCGCGGCAGCTTGCATGATTGGGAAGGGATCGTTGGCAAAGAGCGGGTTACTTGAAACTGCCTGTTGCCACAATGGCTGAATTGGCTTGTACGATGGGAAATTCTCACTCCCCGTCCATAGGGTCTTATCTTCAGTAACGAATGTAATCAGAGCCACTGCCAGCTTAGGATTCTGGGTGTGCCTTGATACAGTCCAAGCTGCACCACCCATTGCAGCTACCACTGGAGCGGGATCAGCTGCCCACTTGAACGGAGCTGCAACGCCCAGTTGATGATCGGCGGTCGTCCACCAGTCACCTTTGGCGCCGCCGAAGCTGCCCCACATCCAGGCCGGTCCTTCAAACATTAGCACTTTATTAGCAGTGATCAGTGCGTCGAAATCGGTATTGAAGAAATCCGTGTTATATAGGGTTTTGTTGGCGATCATATGATCAACCAAACTCGCAGCCCGTGTACAATTTGGATCCGCCACATTGATATTGAGGGTGCCGGCATCCACCAGTTGATGGGTGGGGCAGTTGCTGGCTTCGAAGAAGGAGAGGAAACTCCATCCATCGCCAAAGGTGCCCAGATAATAGCCTGGATGATCCTTGGCAAGTTTATCACTGAGGGCCTGGTAATCTTCCCAGGTTGTCGGTACCGAGTAACCGAACTGTTGCAGGAGAGGCGCGTTGTAATAGGTCACAAACTGGGCCAGATCATTCCGCAGGCAGTAGACCTTGCCGCCAAAGATACAGTTGGACTCGGCGGAATAATTATTGATCGTATCTGCAGGCACCCATCCGGTCAGGTCAAGCGGGAAATTATGGGCTGCATCAGCAACGCGCGCTACAAGCCGCGGCTCTGCAAAGACCACGTCTGGCCAACCCTGGTTAGTATTATTGAAAAGCAAGACTTTTGACGGGAATTGTTCACGGTCGACGATCACAGTCTTGATCAAACTAGCGTCTTGCGGATTTGCCTTGAGAAAGGCATCAATCGCAGGCTGGCGAGGTTGATCGATCCAGACCGTGATGGGAGCGTTATCATTATAGGGGCTTTGGGTTGGTGCGGGTGTAGCCGTTACCACCATCGGTGTCCCAGCCACCATTTGGGTGACCACTGCGGGAGCGGCAGGGGAGGCGGTGGCGCAAGCCGCCAGAACTATTGATAACACAGCCATTAACCAAATACAGTTTTTGATTTGTTTTGACATTTTTTCTCCTCAAATGAAATTAGATAGTTTGAACTGACAACGAGTGGGGATGTAAATTTGTTTTTTTCTATTTCTTATACAAAATTCTCCTTTTTGATTCTCCCGTTTTTGCAGGAGAACGGAATATGCAGGCTAAAGGAATTGAAGTTGCGATAGCCATAGCCGCGTCGGTTAAGCATTTTGACTTTCAAGCCGGTTATTTTGAGCTGTCATCATTTTGCATGCTAGTCCCAAGTGAAAGGGTGGAAAGCGAGGGTATGATAACGTTACCATAATAGAATAAAAAAATCTTGGCTTGTATTTCATAAACTACTATTCCTTCTCGGACCTATGGATTCACGCTCAACGATTTCAGTTTGAAAAATAACTTCTTGGCAATCCTCCGGTAAATCACCAGAAATACGTTTTAGCAATAACTCAGTTGCTGACCGCCCCATTTCATAAGCGGGTTGCCTAGCAACTGTAAGAAAAGGCCTAACCAGCATCGATTCAGGTAAGTCATCGAAGCCAGCTACAGAAACATCTCTAGGAACATCCACGCTCAAATCGTGTAATGCTTTAGTGATCCCAATCGCTATAAAGTTGTTGGCACCCAAAATAGCCGTTGGCCTATGTGTCTGGTTCATTGCCTGATGAGTGAGTTCGTAACCACTTTGCTGGTTAAAAGCCCCATAATAAATAAGTTCGTTTTTACTCAGACCGGATTCCTTTAATGCTCGCCGATATCCAGCCACACGATCTGCAGATGTAGAAACATTTTTGGGGCCAGTAATAATTGCTATCCGTTCATGCCCTAATTTGATGAGTAACTTTACAAGAAGGTTTGCTCCGTTTTTTGAATCGGAACAAACAAAGTCTTTCTCCACTCCTGAAACGCGACGATCCAAGATCACAACCGAAATACCATTCGCTTCCAAAAATTTTATGGTTTTATCATTCCCACCCGCCGGAACCAAAAGTACACCATCCACTTGCCTCTGCGCTAAAATATTGGCGTATTTTTCTTCCTTGGTTTCAGACTCATCTGTATTACAATAAATAACAGTGTAATTGGAAACACCGGCAACAACTTCCACCCCTCTAGCCATCAACGTAAAGTATGGATTGGTTATATCTGTGACAATCAGCCCCAGTGTATTTGTTCGCTTTGAACGTAGGCCGCGAGCTAACGTATTGGGAACATAGCCTATTTCTTTAATGGTTGCTTTAACACGCTCTCGAGTAGCATCACTGATATATCCCGAGTTATTAATTACTCGAGATACGGTGATTGGTGCAACACCTGCTCGCTTCGCTACATCGTGTACAGTTGGCATTGAAACTTCCTGACCAAACGAGAAGTTATGGTAACGTTATCAGGACAACGATACCATATTAATTCCTTTTTTCACTTTTGTCAATGGTTTTTAAGGGCTTAATCTTTATATCGTAAAGGACAGTATAATATATAGAAATTATTTGTAATATTTTCCAGCCCTACCAATAGTACCTGCGCAAAGTCACCTGTCCTACCACCATACATGAGACGCTCCGATGATCGCGCTGAATTCGATGGACTGTAGTCGTGAACTGTCGTCCAATATGGAAAGTAGTGTAATACCCAGCGCTGTGGCATCCCTCCTCAATTAAGAAGGAAGCCGCAGCGCGCCACGAATGCCATCCGATTGGATGGCATTCTGGTTTATCCTTCGGTAACCTATAAAGTTCTTCAGTACGAAAAATATTTCCGCTTGATAGTTGAATTATCCGCCTTCACGTTGGGAGAATGATCGAATTACGCGTCCCACGCCCCGCTCAGCTAGAACGCTGTTCATCTTGATCGCACCCAGCAAGGTAATCAGCGAACACAACCCTTTTGGATTTCTTCTCATACCAACTCGCATATATACATCGCTTAGAATTTATCAAGCAACCCCAAAATTGCTTGTTGTGCTTAATTTGATTCGGTATTTCCTTTAAAGCCAGTCGAGGAACCTATTTAGTAATACATTATAATAACTAACAAAAATATACGGTTTTCTGCCAATCCGCTTCGAAAATAATAGTTGGACAAGTTGAAGATAAAATCGTTATTCATCGAACTGGGCGATCTTAGCAGAATAACTACATCGAGCCATTCAATAGAAGTCGATAAAAACAATTTTTCTTGCATTGGCATTGGCTCTTAGAATTTGCGCCAGTGGATAGGATTCATATGATTGATTTTTCGAAAAACTCAGGCTGGTCTGAGGCGTTGATCCAATCCCTGCCAGATGGGATTGTAGTAATCAACGATGAAGGACAAATCATTTTCTTTAACCAAATCGCTGAACGAATTACTGGTTGGACAACTACAGCGGCTTTGGACAAGACTATTAATGAGGTGTTGCCTCTAGCCGCCGGGAATGGATATATCCTAGATCACTTGCAAAGCTCTGCAACTGTAATTCCGCCGCTCAACGTGCTTGCTCGCCAGGGACAGGATATCACAGTTGCTATAACCACTGCTAGCCTTAATCTACCGGAAAGCAATGCCCGTCAAATCGTCCTCGTGATTCGGGATATCACTGCGGAGGATGCCGCTCAACACTTACGCTCGTATTTCCTAGCAAATATCTCACATGAATTTCGTACGCCTCTTTCAGCGCTTAAAGCCTCCGTGGAACTTCTCCTCGAAGGAGTCAGGGAATTTAGTTTGGGCGAGACCTTGGAATTAGTCAACTCCATACATTTCAGTGTGACGGCTCTGCAGACTTTGATTGACAACCTGCTAGAAAGTGTGAGTATTGAAGCAGGACGATTTCGCATCCGTCGACGCCCCACCGATCTTAATGAAGTGATCACAGGCGCTCAAATCTTGATGAAGCCGTTGCTCGAGCGACGAAACCAAAGATTGATCATCAGCCTTCCGCCTCATTTACCTAAAGTAGATGTTGATGCTATGAGGTTGACCCAGGTCTTAGTGAACCTGCTTTCCAATGCCAGCAAATATAGTCCGATTGACCAGCCGATTGAAATAAGCCTTAGTCTTCAAGAAAAAAATGCTTTCAAGATTTCTATAAGCGACCGAGGTCCCGGAATATCATCTGAAGATAAGGCAAATATCTTCCGTCGATTTATTCGTCGAGATGAAAAAGATAAAGCCCAATATGGAATCGGACTGGGATTATCTGTGGTCAAAACGATTGTTGAAAGTCATGGCGGAATAGTCGCGCTGGATGAACGTCCAGGCGGCGGTTCGATCTTCTGGTTTACAATTCCCATCCAGGAAAATTAATAATGAAAACCTTGATTGTGGATGATGATCTTGCCTTGGCTGATGTAATCTCCTTTACCCTGCGCCGCGCAGGTTTTGATGTGAGCATGGCCAATGACGGTTTGATGGCTTTGGAACGCTGGGAGCAAGATAAACCGGATTGTATCATTCTCGATCTGAATCTACCAAAACTTAACGGGTTGCAGGTGCTTAAGAGAATTCGAGCCGAATCAGATATCCCCATCGTGATCCTCAGCGTCCGTGACGGCGATGATGATGTCGTTACTGGTCTGGAGGATGGTGCCGATGATTACATCGTCAAACCTTTCAGCCCCCGGCAACTAGTAGCTCGAATTGAATCAGTTATGAGACGCTCAGGAAGCATAAATTCCTCTCCAAACCAATTCAGTGCCGGCCAGATTAAATTAGATCCTATATATAGGGAGATTTATGTTGACGGTAAGCTTCATAGTCACCTCACACCCTTAGAAAACCAATTATTGCAGACACTGATGCTCAATCAGGATCAAGTTATATCTAGTGAGGCATTGATCAGTCACGTGTGGCCCGATGGTGGCGCTGACCATGCCATGCTGAAGCAACTGATTTACCGGCTTAGAATAAAAATTGAAAGGGTTTCAAGTTCGATACACATTGAGACGATTCCGGGAGTGGGATATTTATTAGCGACCTCCGAGAATAGGCAAATTGAAAGCAAAAAATAATAGCTGCCGCTAAAACGCTAGCAATTTAACCAACCTTGGCAACAATTTGTTACCAAATCATAACCAACCCGTTACCTAAATTGTGACAAATATCACATATAATAGGCAGTGATAAAGTCTGGCCTGATCAAATCATCAGCAGGCCTCGATTTCGAATAACGGAGGCTGAGGAATTGCTATGCAAACGAAGTTGGAACTAATCAATAAGATTCTGAGTTTGGAGAATAAGCCCACTCTGGAGGCTGTCGAGGAACTGCGTGTACGTGGTTGGCTTGCCGATGGCTCCTTGCGGGGAATCGCTTTATGCAAGGCACAACTAGAGCACGCCGATCTGATGAGTGCTGATCTCCGCAATGTGGATTTCCATCAATCCAACCTAGACTATACAGATCTGACCAAAGCCAGATTGAACGGCACAAACTTCAGCCGGGCTAGCTTGCAGAATACAAATTTAGATCAGGCTGATCTCACTTATGCTGATCTGTATAAAGCAAATCTGCAGGGCGCTCGTAATCTCACAGAAGAGCAGCTATCTCACGTGCACCAGCTTCTCGGAGCTATCTTGCCTAACGGTGCGGTTTATGATGGTTGCTTTAACCTGCCCGGCGATCTAGGACGTGCCCGCTGGGCCAAAGTTAATATAGATGCTCCAAAAGAAATGGCAGAATTTTACGGTGTCACATTGGAAGTGTATATGAGTTCTCAAAAACATAGGGCATTCGCAGCGGTATAGGAGCAACAAATGTTATTCGGTTCTCTTATTATTGTCATACTAATTTTTGCAGTGCAGGCAATACGCACAAAACAATTAATTACGAGCGCACTCTGGCTAGCTGGCGTGAGCGCTTTGTGTTCTGTTTTGTTTTTCTTATTTGGAGCGCAGTTAGTAGCAGTGATCGAACTAAGTGTGGGTGCCGGTTTGGTAACAGTGTTATTCGTATTCGCCATTAGTGTAGCTGGTGATGATGCGTTGAATGCCACGCCTATTCCTCCACGGTCTCTAAGCATAGGTTTGGTGGCCCTTTTTATCTTGTTGCTAGGTTGGTTTATCATGCCGCCAGTCTTAGTTGCCTCTCCTGCATCCGCCATCACTAACCCGCCCCTAGCAGAAGTGCTTTGGCAGGAACGCGGCCTGGACTTGATCGTCCAGGTTGTCTTGATTTTCTCTGGGGTGTTGGGACTATTAGGATTGCTGGCTGAGGTCAATGCTCCCCTAGATGCATCTATGGCCGGAGAAGTTGGCGCCCGCCGCCAGCGCGATTTGAACACATTAGAAGGCCAAATCTTAAATTCCCAAGAGGCGGGTAAATGAATCTCTCGCCATTTAACATTGCTTTCGTAGGAGTAATTGGTCTGTTAGGAATCGGCTTCTATGGGCTGATGGTCTGTCGAAATCTAATCAAGATTGTGGTTGCTTTGCAGATCCTTGTCAAGGCTGCTTTGCTGGGATTGATAGCAGCCGGCAATTTCAATGGCCAGATCAACCTTAGTCAGAGCATGGCATTGACCGTTATAGTTGCAGACACTATCGTAGCCGTGATGGGCATTGCCTTAGGTGTCCAGATCCGACGGCGGGTCGGTACGCTAGATGTACGTGAACTTTCGCGCCTGAAAGGCTGATCATGCTTAGTATCCTGACCCTGCTTATCATCGGAATCCCTTGGCTCGGAGCGGCGTGTATATGGTTGGTTGGTGATCAACGCCCGCGTCTTCTTCATGCGCTCGCGACCATTTTTGCTCTGCTTGCCGCGAGTGTGACATTGGCAGTTATACCATTTAGCACCAGCCAAACAGTAGTTCGTATTGCAATGGGCGGTATCTTAGGAGATTTCACATTGATCCCAGATGGCTTAGCCATATTTATCGCTGCCATAGCAACTGTAGTAGGAAGCGCCGCTGTTATTTTTGCGATCGATTATATGGGTCATGCCCAGCAGCTAGCGCGTTTTTATGCTTTGGTATTGTTCTTCATTGGCGCTATGGCAGGCCTAGCACTTTCAGGCAGCCTTCTATTTACCTTCTTTTTCTGGGAGATTACGGCCGTCTGCTCGTATGCACTCATTTCATTCCATAATGATGATCCTAAAGCAGTATCAGGTGGGATCAAAGCGCTGATCATGACCCAGCTCGGTGGGGTCGGATTGCTGGGAGGCGCCTTATTGGTATATAGCTATTTCGGAAACTATCAGATTAGCTCTCTCTTAACACAATATCATACTCTGCCGCCTATCGTTCTTGGTTTGATGGGATTTGGCTTCTTGATTGCAGCCGCCGCTAAATCGGCACAGGTACCGTTTCATTCCTGGCTGCCCGATGCGATGGAAGCACCAACACCCGTGACCGCGTTAATTCATGCGGCTACGATGGTCAATGCTGGCGTATATTTGCTTGCGCGCTTCTATCCAGCTTTCGAATCGATCCCAGGTTGGCGTATCGCGGTAATGACCGTCGGTGTGTTATCAGCGCTGTTGGCAGGATTGATGGCGCTTGCCGCTAACGATATTAAACGCGTGCTGGCTTACTCTACGATCAGTCAGCTTGGTTATATGTTCTACGCGGTTGGCACCGGAGCAATCTTTGCAAGTCAATTCCATTTGTTCAGCCATGCCATCTTCAAAGCTTTGCTATTTTTATCAGCCGGGGCTGTGATCACTGCGCTGGGGACTCGCGATCTGCGACAAATGGGCGGGCTGGGCAAAAAGATGCCTTTCCTACGAGTTATGTTTGTAATTGGTGGACTGGGCCTGATGGGTTTACCGATTGCCAATGGTTTTTTTAGCAAAGAATTGATTCTCGAGGGCGGGTTGGAAGCTGGACCTCTGGTCTTCTATCTGATTATGTTATTTAGCGCGGGTGTAACCGCGCTATATACTGTTCGCTTACTCTATATGATTTTTTGGGGAGAATCACGCGGACCTCAGCCGGCACATGATGGTCTGCCTGCAATGCGAGTTTCACTGACGGTATTAGCATTCGGCACACTGACCACATGGTTGCTGGCAGGAGGCTTCAGTCAATTGCTAGCCAGCACGTTGCCCTTCCACCATCTCGAGGCAGAACCAACATTGACCATGGTCGCGCAGATTTTCCTCGCACCGACAACTTGGATCGCTCTCGGCGTGATCCTACTGGGATGCGCCACTTGGTTATTTCACACACGATTTACATCCTTGACAAAAGCGTTCAAGCCGATGCTCGAGGCGGGATTCGGTTTCGAAGCTTTGAACCGCCAGATTGTCCAAGGGGTGAAGCGAACTGCGGCGTTTGTTCAGATTGCACAAACCGGCCAACTGAATTGGAATGTCGTTGGAATTGTGGCCGGTTTAGTGGTGGTCTTACTAGTTGTATTGCGAGGCGCATAAAATGAATCTGCCGGTTTTCCTCTGGTTAATCCTTCTGCCATGCTTATCTGCGGTATTGACTTATCTTGTTGGTCGCATTGCACGACGAGCAACACTCTGGTTTTTACCTTATCTCACTGCCGTGCTGGCACTGCTAGCAAGTTGGATACCTTTTTATTTGACAGCAACCCAATTAGCACAGGGCACAAATCTTGAATATACCCTCGGTTCAATTACCCTCAAGATGGATGGCTTGGGATTACTTCTTAGCGCGGTTGCGTTGGGGCTTGGAACTGCGGTGGCACTATATTCAGGTCCTTATCTCTCGAAGGAAACTGGCCAGGAAAAATTCTATGCCATGTTACTCCTAATGATCAGCATGATCATTGGATTAGGCTGTGCAACCGATCTATTTAATCTTTGGATCTGGTTTGAAGCCATGGCAGTAACATCCTATCTCTTGGTAGCTTTCTACCGTAATCAGCCTGCAGCGTTGGAAGCCGGGTTCAAATATTTGGTACAGAACGCAGCCGGGTCGGTCCTCGTAGTCACTGGGATTGCGCTCGTATTTGCAACGACGGGTTCTCTGAATCTGGCTTACATCCGCACAGTCGCAGGACCATCACCTTGGCTGGCCGCAGCCGGAGCTTTGTTCGTGATCGGGTTTGGCGTCAAGACGGCTCTTGTACCTCTTCATACTTGGTTGCCAGACGCTCACTCTCAAGCTCCAAGCGGAATCAGCGCCATGCTTTCAGGTGTAGTTATAGAAGCTGGGTTAGTCGCAATGTTGCGCGCGCTGAGTGCCTTAGTTGCTGTAAGTTCATCTTGGTATTTGATATTGATTGGCATTGGAGTACTGAACATGCTAGTCGGCAACCTGATGGCTTTGCAACAAAAACAGGTAAAGCGGCTTTTGGCTTACTCGAGCGTTGCTCAAATAGGTTATATGCTTTTGGGCTTGGGAATTGCTTTCTATAGCGGACAGCCTGATGGGGCGCAAGGCAGTCTATTTCATCTGCTTAACCATGGATTGATGAAGGGTCTGGCTTTTCTTTCAGCTGGCGTTATGCTATATGCCATGCATATCGCCAATGGCGATCATGCTCCCTTGTTGATTGAAGACATGGCCGGCGCGGCACGTCGTTATCCGATTGCGACTCTCACGCTGAGCCTCGCAGTACTCGGTCTCGGCGGCTTGCCACCGCTAGCCGGTTTTATGTCTAAATGGCAAATCTTCGCGGCAGGTTTTGAGACTCACAACCTGTGGCTGGAACTACTGGTCATCTTTGCCGCTTTGAATAGCGTGCTCTCGCTTGCTTACTATGTGCCGCTCATCAACGTTATGTATAGGCTTGAGCCGTCGGAAAAAGTCAAGAGCGGAGTACCCATGCCGCGTATCATGTTTGTTCCGCTCATAGTTCTTGGACTGGGCATTGTGATCGTAGGTGTCTGGCCCAGTGTGATGAGTTGGCTGACACTCCCCGCTGCCAGAGCCTTGATGGCAAATCTAGGCGGTTGAGGATAACAAATCATGCTAATTCTTTTCACTCCTCTGATTGCTTTTCTGATTTTCTTGGCATTAGCCACTCTAATCGGTTGGCTTGGAAGAAAGCTAGCCGGGCCATCCAAGTATAGCCAAGTCAAATCCAGCACCTATTCAAGTGGTGAGTTGCCTCCAACAGTACTCGCCGCGCCAGGTTATCGCCCTTTTTTCGTAGTAGCGTTATTTTTCGCGGTGCTTCACCTCGGCGTGTTGGTATTGGCTACGGGGCTCTCCTCGCCCGTAATGCGTATTTATCTATTGGGTTTAATGCTAGCATTGCTAGCTTTAATTCTAGGTTGAGAGGTTGTAAATATGAACGACAATAACTTATGGCAGGATGTAATTGAGGGTCTGAAAACATGGTCACGTGTCAACTCGCCTTGGGTCTTGCATTTCAACAGCGGCTCTTGCAATGGCTGTGACATTGAAATCCTGGCCACGTTGACTCCACGCTACGATTTGGAACGAATGGGCGTCAAACTGGAAGCAAGCCCGCGCCATGCAGATGTACTTATCTGTACCGGTGCGGTCACTCGGCAGGCGCGCGAACGGTTAATCCGTATCTACGAACAGATGCCCAATCCGAAGTTCGTAGTTGCTGTAGGCTCATGTGCACTTTCCGGCGGCGTGTTCAAAGGTTGTTATAACGTTATGGATGGAATCGATCAGGTTATTCCGGTCAACGCGTACATCCCCGGCTGTCCACCGCGACCCGAGGCAATCATCGACGGCGTAGTCAAACTGCTTGATAGCTTGAGCTCCAAGCCCCAGCAACGAGCTGTGGCAATAAAGGCGGACCTGTAATGAATACAGAAGAGATCTTGTCCACCGCTGAACAAATTGTCAAATCCTGGGATTGGGCAACTGAAGTTTCGCGTCCCAAAGCTAATCAGCTTAATGTAAAAGTCAACGTGTTGGATCAACTCCTCCCAATCACTGTAGGGTTGCGGGTCAAACGACTCGGTTATCTCTCTGCGATTGTGGGCATCGATCTAGGTGCCGAAGCGAATGAAATCGAAGTGCTTTATTACTTTTGTCCGGGAGACGCAGTGATTGTGCTTAGAGTGCGAATTCCCCGTCAGAACGCTTCACTCCCGAGCTTGTCTGAGATCGTGGCTAGCGCCGAAGTATTTGAACGCGAACTGCGAGAAATGTTCGGGATTGAAATTATTGGCTTGCATGAGATCGAGCATCTCTATTTGCCGGACGATTGGCCGGATGGCGTTTATCCGTTACGCAAAGATTTCGATCCAACCTCGCTTACTGTTCAAACTGAAAAGGCATAATCTTATGGAACCAAATTTTTCTGCAAAAAGTTTTACCATCCCCATCGGGCCGCAACACCCAGCTTTAAAGGAACCCGGCCTCTTCAAGTTCGTTGTAGATGGCGAGATCATCACCGGAGCATCCGTACGTCTCGGCTATGCTCATCGTGGTATTGAGAAGGCTGCCGAGGAACGCAATTGGGTGCAAAACCTTTATCTGATCGAACGGGTTTGTGGAATCTGTTCTCACATCCATGCCTTTGCATATTCACTAGCAGTTGAACAGCTCGCAAATGTAGAGGCTCCGCCGCGTGCACAAGCCATCCGCACCTTAGTGGCTGAACTGGAACGTATTCATAGCCACTTCCTCTGGATGGGCGTCTCTGCCCACGAGGCCGGATTCGATACGCTCTTCATGTACGCGTGGCGAGACCGCGAAAAGGTAATGGACTTGCTCGAGGAATTGACCGGCAATCGAGTCAACTATTCAGCGAACCTCCTGGGAGGTGTCAAATTCGATATAAACATTGCCCAAGCACAATCGATACGGTCAACACTTAATTTTCTAGAGGAACGCGCTCGCCATTACCAAGATGTTGTGACTCACGATGAGATGTTCCTGCAACGCACGCGCGGCATCGGCGTGATGACACGTTCTCAGGCGGAGGTTATGGGCGCTGTCGGACCAACGGCACGCGCCTCGAACGTCCCGCGTGATATGCGAGCTATCGCTCCCTATGCTGCCTACTCGCAGTTCCCAGTGCAGATGATTCTTGATACACGTGGCGACCTTGAGGCTCGTTTTGAAGTACGTCTTGAGGAATTGTTTGAGAGCATCCGGCTGATACGTGAGATTCTGAATGCAATGCCAGAAAGCGAACTCACAGCCCATATGCCGCGTCGTATCCCCGCCGGTGAGGCAGTCGTGCGGCTGGAAGCGCCGCGCGGCGAGGTTTTCTATTTCATCAAGAGCAACGGCACCGACAAACCTGAGCGGCTCAAAATACGAACTCCAACTATTTGCAACCTAAACTCTGTAGTCCGTCTGGCAGTCGGTCACCAACTGGCAGATGCCCCTATGATCCTAGCTGGCATTGACCCTTGCTTCTCCTGCAATGATCGCATGGTGCAAGTTAGCAAAGTCAGCGATGGTAGTGAATACAGCATGAGTTGGAAAGAGTTGCGTCAACACGGCATTGATTATTACAAGCAGCTATCCAAATGAAACCATTCTTAAACGTTCTCCTTTTATGGCTCTTCCCAAGCGGTATCTTTCTTCTGCTGGTTGGGTTGTTTTACCAATGGTTTGACCGCAAACTGCTGGCGCTACTTCAAAATCGAGTGGGGCCGCGCTGGTTCCAACCTCTAGCTGATACCATCAAATTGTTGTCGAAGGAAGAGGTGATTCCAGATGGCGTCAACCCTTATCTTTTTATAGGATTGCCGCTGGTGGCGCTTGCTGGTGCATTGACAGCCGCGCTCTACGTGCCAATTGCGGGCCTGGCGCCAACCTATGGATTTCGCGGCGACTTGATCGTAGTGCTTTATCTGCTTAGCCTTCTGACACTTTGCATAGGCCTGGCTGGTACGAATACTCTAGATCGTTTTTCAATGATTGGTGCCACGCGTACGTTAACACAGCTCTTCTCTTACGAGGCTCCCTTTCTTCTGGCATTGCTAGGACCTGCCCTAGTCGCTGGTAGTTGGCAGATTGGAACAATCGCAAGCTACGCACAGAATCATTGGCTAATCCTGACACAGCCGCTGGGCTTCATCGTAGCACTGGTTGGTTTGATGGGCAAGCTGGAGATGCCGCCCTTCGATGCACCTGAGGCGCATACTGAAATTGTCGCCGGTGCTTTGACAGAGTATAGCGGTCGAGGTTTAGCAATCTTTAATTTAGGAAGGGCTGTCGAATTAGTTGTAGGCTTGACTCTGGTATCCGCTTTTTATCTAGGCGGCGTATCCAATCCACTATGGTTTATCGGCAAAACTTTTGCTCTCCTATTCATCATGGTGGGTCTGCAAGCACTGTTAACCCGCTTGCGCATTGATCAAACTGTAGGCTTGTGGTGGCGCTATGGAACTTTGTTGGTTCTCGTGCAATGGTTCGTTATGATTTTAGGATAGAGGTGAAATTATGGGAGTTTTTGGAACAATGTTCGGTGACATATCCGCTTCTTTATTCCGTCGTCCGGCGACGCAACAATATCCACTGAAGCGAACGGACACGCCGCTAAAGTTGCGCGGCCTGCTTCATATAAAATTGGAGGCTTGCACTGGTTGCGGATTATGCGCTATGGATTGTCCGGCTGACGCAATTCAAGTGATCATGCTAGATCGCAAAGCTAAGCGTTTCGTGATGAACTATCATGTGGATCGCTGCACTTTCTGTGGTCAATGCATGGAAAGTTGCCACCAAGGAGCACTCAGCATGGCAAGCGATGAGTGGGAGCTAGCCTCACTAAATAAAACGCCATTTTTAATTCATTTTGGAAAGGCGAGCGATGTTGAACAAACCCTGGCAGGAACGCTTGAAAGCAAACCTGCAACACCTGAGCATAGCTGAACATCCAGCACGGTTAGCGGTCCTCGGGATCGGCCACGAATTATGCGGCGACGATGCGGTCGGTACGCGAATTGCTGGCATGCTCCGTGCGCGGCTTCCAAACGAGCCGCGGCTTCTGGCAATTGAGGCGGGTCCCGCACCCGAAAACTTTACCGGTTCGCTTCGCCGCTATCAGCCGGATTTAATCCTGATGATTGATGCTGCCCGCTTGAACGAAACTCCCGGAACCGTACGTTGGTTGGACTCCAAAGAAGTGGACGGTTTCAGTGCATCTACCCACACCCTGCCTCTGGATATCTTGATATCCTATCTGAACGCAGAGCTTGGCTGCGGAGTGGAATTGATAGGCATTCAGCCGGAACAGACTTTCGCCGATGCGCCGCTCACGCCGCGCGTCCAGAAGGCAGCGGAAGAAATCCTCGAGGTGTTTGTAGATTGCCTCAGTAGCTAAGATTATTTTTTATGTCAAATTGAAATCGAGACAGAAAGGAAAAGTAAGATGTTCAAGATTTTGGTAATAGACGATGATCCTGATATTGTGACTGCGGTTCGCATGACACTGGAACATGGCGGTTATCAAGTGGTGTCCGCCAGTAC